>JBLGEO010000074.1:0-11671 GCA_047445235.1 Candidatus Dojkabacteria bacterium
AATTTTATATGTTCTACCTACATCCAAATCCATAACTCTAAATTTTCCTTGATCGTTTATAAGGATTTGATTATCTTGAACGTTTTCTATCGTAAACTTAGTATTTAAAACCATATCTTCTCTTACAAAACTAATTACGCTGCCTACTGCATCTCCAGCTGGAGTGACTTTTATCTCTTTAATAGTATTATTTCCAGGATTAAGAGTTAGTTCTTGAGTAATATCTTTAAAATTTACAGATTCGAATACTAGCTTAACCTGCCCAGTAGGGACTAGGGATAAATCAAAAGTTCCGTCGTCATTTAAAACAAACTCCTCGTCGTTAAAAAATAGCTTGTCGTCTGAGAATTTATACTTTGGATCATCTGTTACAAATTTACCTACTACCTTTGCAACTTTGCTTGAAGTTAGAGTAATGTTTTTTGTAAAAGAGTAACTTAGTATTGACCTTGGGACATTAATATCTTCTTGATAGTCTGTAAAATCTTTTAGAGTAGCTTTAAGGTTAAACTTTAAGTTATTTATTTTTATTGAGTATTTTCCATTTGAGTCTGTTTTACCAACGCTAGAGTTATCTACAAAAAGTTCTGCGCCTTCAAGAGGTTTACCATCTGCAGTATTTGTAACAGTACCATTTAGAGATATCTTTAATATCTGTGTATCTATATTTGTGAAATAAAGCAAAAGGTATAAACCAAATAGTAAGGTTAAGACAATTAGTCCAATTAGAAATGCCCTTGTGAATTTAGAAAAATCTGGTTTAATTCTTGGCAATGTAGGTGTAACTGAATTAGATGATTTTGAAGGTGTTGATGATTTTGGCGATACTCCTGCAGTAGTACCTTTTAGACCTGCATTTATTAAAAGTCTATCGAGAAATGTTTCATTTTTTGGAGAAGTTTTAACTACTTTTGCTGCTGGAGTAATTCCACTTTCTTTTTCCTCAATTTTTTGAACAAGCAACTTTGTCTCTTCGGAGCCTTCAGATTTAACATCGAAAGGATCTTGAGATTGGGAAGTAATATTACCTGCTAAAGAGTTTGATTGTGGTTGAGTACTGGCATTGTCCATACTCAATCATTTTAGCGGAATACAAGATATTTGTAAGCAAAAAAACTAATTATCATCTTACTTCCTTCAGTAAGTAGATTGGTAAGAATAAGAAAGAGACTTATATGAAGCAAGTAGTCTGAAGTAAAGACTTGAGAAAGCAGTGAAGCAAATATTGGGAATAGTAAACTTGCAAAAATTAAGTTTAGAACAGTAACTAGTAGGTATCTAGCACTTTGTTTTCTTAAACTTACTCCCCTTGACTCGGAAAAAACCCAAAATCTATTTAATGTAAACATGACCATAATTCCAAAACTTCCCGAAATTAACTTTGCAACTGAGAATGTCCCTAGTACTTTATAGTCTACTCCGTTAAAAAACACTGCTTTGACTATTATCAAAACACCCGTATCTACTAAGAATGCGAGACCTCCACTTAGAAAAAATCTTAGGAATCTGATAGCAAATAATCGATTTTTTAATAAAACTATTCTTTCTTTCATTCCACGCATTTTATCAGAAATTCATAGTTGTGGGTTGAGTGTTACGAGTTTCGTGTTATTCAACCCTGAACACGCAACCAGTAACCCGAAACTCTTAAATTGCCATACCTAAGAGTATTGTAACCCTCCTCTAATGAACTGCCTGGATAGGTTTAGCGGTGGTAAGGTCATAAATAGTATGGTAAAATCGGCATTGTGACATATCCTAAATTATCATATTCCAATTAATAGATGGCTAAAGCTAAAAAGGTTGTTGAAACAAAGAAAGTAAGATCTCCAATTGTCGCTGTCATGGGTCATGTTGACCATGGTAAGACTACTTTTTTGGACGCAATTAGAGGAACTCGAGTTGCAGATAAGGAAGCTGGAGGCATTACACAAAATACAAGAGCACATAAAGTTGTTACTAAATCTGGTTTTAAGATTACATTCTTAGATACACCAGGCCATGAGGCGTTTAGCAAAATGAGAGAGAGAGGAGCAAAAGTTACTGACTTTGTTCTTTTGATTGTTGCTGCAGACGATGGAGTACAGCCACAAACAAAGGAATCTATTGAGTTTGCAAAAAGAGATGGAGTTCCAATTATTGTCGCAATAAATAAAGTTGATATTTCTGGAATTAAAACACAAAAGATTAAAACTGAGTTAGCAAGTTTTGGAGTAAATATTGAAGAATACGGAGGAGAAACAATGTGTTTTGAAATTTCTGCTAAGAATAAAACAGGTCTTGATGAACTGTTAGAGGGGATTGAATTATTGGCTGAAATTAATGAACTAAGTTCTAAAACACCTAGACACGATGCCAAAGCTGAAGCATTTATTCTTGAATCTAGCTTGGATAAACAAATTGGAAATGTTGCATTAGCTGTTTTGAAGAGTGGTGCTTTACCAGAAAGATATTTTGGAGTAACTAAAGAAGGTGTGTTTAAAGTTAGAGCATATTTAGATGAAAATCAAAAAAATGTTCAATCTGTTTCTGAATCTGAGCCATTTTGGGTTACAGGTTTAAAAGGGACTTTACAATCTGGAGATGCAATTTACTTCTATGACGATGAAAAAGAAGCTGATGATTTACTAAAGTCGATTCAAAGCGAGAAAACTCAGGCTGATGTTGATGAAGTAAAACCAGAAGAATTAGATGCTGAGACATTATTTGCTCAAATGCTAGTTGCTAGAGAAGAACAGAAGGCAGGTTTATCACAGAAAAGTTTGAACGTTGTGGTTAAATCTTCTACTCAAGGTACTTTAGAAGCTATTATTGATAAGCTTTCTAAGATTAGTACTGATGAAGCAAAAGTAAATATTTTATTCTCTGGGACTGGAAATGTTACTGAGGACGAATTAAGTAGAGCAAAATTGGCTAAGGCTATTGTTGTTACTTTCCAACTTCCTACTCCAACAAAGATTGAGAATATGGCTAGAGTTGAAAGAGTTCTTGTTAGAAACTACGAAGTTATTTATGAGATGTTTGATGAAGTTGAAGAAGTTTTGAGCAGTATGGGAGAACCAATTGAAGAAGAAGTTGAAGTTGCTAGAGCAAAAATTAAACAAGTATTTACACTTACAAACGGCGATATTGTTGCTGGATGCGAAGTTATTAAAGGTTTACTTCTAAGAGGATATAGAGTTTGGGTCGAAAGAAAAACTCCAAGAGGTAACGAAGAGATTGGAAGAGGAAAAATTTCTTCTTTAAAAATTAGAAAGGAAGAAGTTAAAGAAGTTAAGAAAGGATCTGATTGCGGAATTATACTAGAACCTAAAGTAGAAAACCTTCAAGAAGGAGACGAGATTGTAGCCTATAAGATTGAGAAGATTTAAAATTTGCATAGTATTTGCTATGCCTCTGGAATATTAATTGTTATTCCCGGAAAAGCTACTAATAGCTGGTCTACAATAAGTCTACCTAACTCACTTCTAGTAAAAACCACAGTCTGTTTTGATATTTTAATCTTATAACTTGGCTCGGTACCTTTTTTAGCAGTCATTTTAATAAATATCTCCTTAGAAACAAATACTGATGGAATCCATAGCCCTAGAATAATTGTGGTTATATTAGCATCTGTAATATCATGTTTATCAGAAACAAATGACCCTCTTTCCATTGACGTTTTAACTAACCCTCTTCTATCTGTTCTTGGTGAGTAATAGAGCTTTAAAGTCTCCTCTATTCTTGCAATTATATCTAGAAGTACTTTTGGGTCTATTTCTTTTGTTTTTACCTGAGTTAAAATGCCTTCAGAAACTAAATCCTCTGTTGTATCTGGCTCTGCGTTTTGCATATTCATAAAAGTTTTATAATAATTATTGTTCGGGAACTTCTAAATTTAAACCATCAAAAGATTTCAATAGGATTTCAATTATTAATTTACCTGCTTTTTCTATTTCTAATTTGACATAACCATTATTAACTCTTGTGCTTAATGTAGTTCGTTTATCTGTAAACTTAAAATTATGCCCTCCAAAGAAAGCTTCTGGGATCCATACACCAGACCAAATCAATCCAACATTATATTTATTTATTCCTTTTGTATCTCTAACTTTACTATCTTCTTTTAACTTTAGACCTCTTCTATCATCTGTCAGTTCGTAGTTTGTCGTTAGGATTTTACCTATTAAGATCGCTGTATCTATATAAATATCGTTACTCAATCCGTACTCATTGTTCGGTAGGTCTACTGGTTTCACCTCAATACTTGGTTGGTCTGCCGGCTTTATAGCTTCAAGTTCAAACACTTCTTCAACTTCAGAAGCATCAGTATCTTGAGGTACTACAGATAAATCTCCCTGAACAAATGGGACCATTCCTACTAGTGAAGTTAATGCACTCCAAAGCATTAAACTGAACTGTAAGTTAGAAGGGTTCTCCTCACCAGATTCGATACAGGATTGTGCTCTTTGGAAGAAGTTTAAACTCTTATTTTGAACGATACTAAGAAATGAGAATGGAAAAGATACGAAAATACCACTAGAAGTTTTCTGAATTTCTTCAGAACTTATCTTAATTGTAAAGTCTGGATGTTCTAACCAGTAGTCTATTAGGAAACTTATCAAAAATTGCTTTATTACATGCTGTCTTAAATAATTTCTCTTAAGTTTTTCAATATCATATGATTCGATTTGAAGTTCTTTAAGTTTAGCTTCTAACTTTCTTATTGGAAGTTCCCTATCTTTAAGGAAGGGTTCTTCGCTTAATGTTGTTTGATCAGTATCCATAGTTATTGTTCTTCTAAAAATAATACTCCGTAAATGTTTTTTATGATTCCACTAAATTCATCTTTTGATAGGGTTAGAAATGGGAACGCTTTAAACCTGGCTCCGTATACTAAAGGGTAATCATCCAGCATATTCTGCATAAATATCGGTAGTAAATTAAAAGACGTCATGCGATTAACCTCTTGCGCAGTCAACTGAACCTTTGGTTCGTTTTTGATTACTACTTCCCAACTATCATCAATTTTTTTCACTTTTATTGTTTCTAACAAGCTTTCTTCAATATATTTAATCTGATCTTCTCGAGACTCTTTTAATACAATTGTATTTGAGTGTCCAGCCAGGGAAGAAAGTAGAGACCAGAGTTCATCGTATTCTTTATCGTAGTAGTTAATAATTATAGGGTCTTTAGGTATACTTGCTAACGCATCCATCAATGTTTTTGGAACTTCTTTTATATTATTTAAATGATATATCGGATTAGTTTGGTTGCATGAGATTGATATTAAGAAGTCTTTATCTAGTTTCACTTTTACCATTAGAATAAACCTAAGCATCATCTTTTGAAAGTTAGTTAGGTTTAAGACATATTTGTTAATACCAAAGATTTGTATAAGTCTCGAGTCTTCTTCAAGATAATCAAAAATATCATCCTCTATCTGTATAACTTTAGCCTCATCTAGGAGATCATAATGCCTTACTTGATTCGTGGCCATATTTAAGGAATAATCTTTAAGTATTGGAGTTTAAATTGAAAATGGAAATGTGTCAATGATTATGGGTAACTTCTTAAAATCGGTGCTTTTTGAGGATTGCAAATCCTAATTTTAAAATCTATAATCTGGAGTCCTGAGCGTAGTCGAAGGATCTAATATAGATATTTATTATTTAGAATTTATGAAAATAGCAAAATTACATGCAAGACAAATTATCGATTCTAGAGCTACACCAACAATAGAAGTGGATGTGACTTTGGACGACGGATCTTTTGGAAGAGCTGCTATTCCTAGTGGAGCATCTACTGGAACACACGAAGCTTTAGAGCTTAGAGATGGAGACAAGTCTAATTACTTGGGAAAGTCTGTAAACAAAGCTGTTGCAAACGTTAATGGATTGGAAACTGAGTTGAGTTCTATGATGTTTGATACTCAAGAAGCTTTAGACGTTTGGTTAATACAGAAAGATGGAACTGAGACTAAATCAAATCTAGGCGCTAATGCAATTTTAGGAATTTCTTTAGCTTTTGCTCATGCAACTGCAGCTTCTAAAAAAATGCCTCTATATGCATATATAAACGAGATCTTTGGAAAACCAGAAATGAAGCTACCAACTCCAATGTTCAATATTATGAATGGAGGAAAACATGCTAACTGGGCAACTGATATTCAAGAATTTATGGTTATTGTTGAAAATAAACCTTATCACGAACAATTGAGAGCTGCTTGTGAAATTTTCTTGAACTTGGGTAAAATCTTAGAAGAGAAAGGATTAAACGTAAATATTGGAAACGAGGGAGGATATGCACCTGGCTTCAAATCTAATGAAGAAGCTTTCGAAGTTATTACAGAAGCTATAGTTAAAGCAGGTTATACATTGGGAACTGATATATTCTTTGCAATGGATGTTGCTTCTAGTGAATTTTATAATGCTGAGAAAGGTATTTACACTTTAAAAACAGAAGGTAAAGAGTTAACGGCAGATGAATGGCAGAAAACTTTAGAAGGATGGGCTGCTAAATATCCATTTAGAAGTATTGAAGACCCATTTGCGGAAGATGACTGGGCACACTGGACAACATTTACAGCAGAAGTAGGATCTAAGATTCAAATTGTTGGAGATGATTTACTAGTTACTAATGTAAAAAGAGTAGAGAAAGGTATTGCAGAAAAAGCATGCAACGCTTTACTTGTTAAGGTTAACCAGATTGGAACTCTAACAGAAACATTAAATGCAATGAAAATGTCTAAAGATGCTGGTTGGAATAATATTCTTTCTCACAGAAGCGGAGAGACAGAAGATGTAACAATTGCTCACATTGCTGTTGGAACAGGTTGCGGTCAAATTAAGACTGGAGCTCCAAGTAGAGGAGAGAGAACTGCAAAATTCAATGAACTATTAAGAATTGAAGAACAGTTGTAAGTTAGTGAAGGTAAAGAAAGGCTCCGAAACCCTCCTCCATAATATCATGAGGGGCGGCAGGGGAGCCTTTTCTAAACCATTATTTCGTATTTCGGCTGTATAACTTCGTATTCTTGACCAGTTCGATGAGTTAAAGTTTTATTTATAGCTCTATAGTTAACGTTATCTATATTCATTTCTACTTTTGGTTTTCTAGCCCTCACAATAATTCTACCACTCGATAATTTAAGATCTTTCGAGTAGTTACCTTCAATTAAGCTAATGTCTATGCCTGAATCTCTCAAGTATTTTATAAATAACTGAAATTGTTTTAAACCACCTTCACCTTGTTTACTCCAAGACTCTTCGATTTTTGCCCAATGAATATACATTTCTCCATTCGGTGCTAATTTATCGTAAAGTTTTTTAAAAATAAACAAAGGATTTTCTAGATGTTCTAAAGTTCTTCTTGAAGCAATAAAATCCAAGCTGTTATTTGGTACTGAGTCGATATAATCTTCTATTCTTCCAACCTTATAATCTATATCTAACTTATTATCAAAATCTCTACTTGCTTCATCCCTCATGTCATCTAATGAGATCTCAGAGCCATTTACAGATCCCCACATGCTTTTAATCTCTCTTATAAGAGTTCCATCCCCACACCCAAGCTCGAATGCATTTAATGGACCTACTTTCGATTGTAAAAGCTTATGTAGATGTTCTTTCAAAACTTCCGGATCTTTACTAAACATATCTAACAAACTATCAAATTCCCAACCTCTATAACTATAACCCTCTTGACCCTGACTTTGAATTTGATGGAATGCTTTGTGATCACTCATGTTATGTGGAATTGATGAAATTTAGATTGATTAACAAAAATGATACAGCATTTAGGTTAAAGATTTCAATCATAAGTTATGAAAGAATAAAAAAAGGCTCCTTTTGGAGCCTTTTTTTACATTACCCTTCTATCAATGTTACTAAGAGTTCAACTAATTGCTGTTCATTACCTTCTGAAAGTAACTGTCTAACAACTTCAAAATCTTTTCTTGATAACAAATGAGCTTTTAGCTCAGGAGCAAAATCTGCCAATTCAATTATTAGAATCAAATCTTCGGGCATCGGAGTTTTATCCTCTACTGGTATTTCAATTACTGGTAATTCTAATCCTGGAATAGCCATACTTAATAAAGTAATAAATAATATAACTTGACGCCGGTGATAAGTAACTAGACTTAAAATATTGCGCGTGGAAGGAAATCATACTACATTTATGTTAAAATTTTCAATTGAAATCAAATACTTATTAAGAATAATTTATGGACAAAATGAAAAAAACAAAGATAGTGTGTACAATCGGACCCTCAAGCTGGGACCCAAAAGTAATGAAGGCGATGATCGAAGCTGGAATGAATGTTGCTAGGGTCAATGGTGCTTTTGCAGACGTTGCAGAACTAGATAAGGTTACAAAGTTAGTTAGAGATGTAAGTGATGAAGTTGGATTAATGATGGATGTTAAAGGTCCAGAAGTTAGAATGAACAAATTTGATGAAGCTAAAAAGGTTAAACCTGGAGATAAAATTGTAATAGGAAACGATGAGAGTTCAGAGGTTTATCCAGGCAACTACAAGGATTTATACAAGGTTATTAAACCGGGACAAAGGGTTGTTATTGGAGATGGTGATACTGAATTAGTAGTTAAAGAGATTGTAGGAACTGAAATGCATTGTGAAGTTGTTTTTGGAGAACTTCTAAAGCCAGGAAAGGCTTTGAATCTACCTGGAGCAGATTTTGCAACTTCTTCTTTAACTGAGAAAGATATTGTTAATTTAGAATATTCTATTAAATTGGGCTGGGACTTTGTTTCTGCTTCATTTATTCAATCTGCTGAAGGTGCAAGAACTATTAAAAAATATACTGCAGGAACTAACATGAAATTAATTGCTAAGATTGAAGATGGACAGGGAGTCGAGAACATTGATGAAATTCTTCAGGAAGTTGATGGAATTATGGTTGCTAGAGGAGGATTAGGAGTTGAGCTAGGTTTAGAGAAAGTTCCAATGGTTCAAAGACTATTAATCGATAAGTGTATTAAAGCTGGTAAACCAGTTATTACAGCTACTCAAATGTTAGAGTCTATGATTACGAACCCTAGACCAACAAGAGCTGAGGTTAACGATGTCGCTACAGCAATAGTACAAGGATCAGACTCTGTAATGCTTTCTGGAGAATCCTCTGCAGGATCTTACCCTGTTGAAGCTGTCGCATTTATGACAAAAATTGCTTTAGAAATTGAACCTCAAGTAGAACCAAAAATTGTCAACGAAAGAACTGGTGGACCATTAGCTACAGATGCTTTAATTAAGGCTGTTGCACAAATGGCAATTGAATTGGGAGATAGTATTGACGCAATAATTGTTGTCTCTAGAACTGGGAGAACTGCAAGAACAATAGGAAGACATGGATTAAAACAACCTTTATTTGCTTTCACTTCGGCTCCAAACTTTGTTAGAGAACTATCCATAAGTAAGGGTATAACAAAGGCATATGTGTTGGACAAGATTGAGACAAATAGAGATGCAGCAGTGCAAGCTGTGATAGACGAATCTCTAAAATTAGGAATTACAAAGAAAGGTCAGAACATACTATTTTTAAGCAAAACTCCTTTCGGAGATAAGGAATATTTCCCCAATGTGTTTGAAGTTGTAAAAATATAGCGTATAAGAAAGCAATATTAATAAAGGCTCCGAAAGGAGCCTTTTTATGATGTACTTGTTATAAATGGTGTACTGTCTCCGATCACAGAATCACTAAAATCAAACTTATCCAATGTAGCTCCATCTGTTTCTGTAAGATCTCTTCTTACTTTTATTATTTGTATATCTCCTAGCGTTGGATTTCTTGCAATTCCAGCATTGTTATATAAGTAGGTAAAAGTCCCATTATCATCGACTTCTAACCCATCCGAAAGAATGTTATTGGCATAATTTTCAGTTTTAGCTGCCTTTCCCTTTCGCTTAATAAATTTGCCACCTTCTATAGTTCCATATACAAGAGTTGTAACATTCCCATCATTTGGTTTAGTAAAATAATACATGTCACCTTTAGAATTTACTGCATATGTTATTACTGGCTTATCTGTTTCTAGGAGTGTATAGCTTCCCGTATCAACATTAAACATAAACACACCACTTTGTTGATTAACACTACCTTCAAAAAGTAAATTTCTAGCTCCATCTTGTTCTAGATAATCCATTCTACCGTTCATAATAATATCTTTTAGTGGCATTAATGCGACGATAGTATGTTCTGGGAACTTATCTCCACGAGTAAATAGCCAAAGGTTAAATCGATTATCGGATTGAGAGAAACTCCATATTAGAGCTTTTTTATCATCAATTTGTTCTGTAGAATAAAACTTTGGAAGTCCTTTAAGTTCTTCAAATCCATCACCTAAATCGTAACCATTAGTATTTAATATCGATCCATCAGAAAAAAATGCACTATTACTTGAAAGCCAACCTGCATTTTCAACAGCACCTATATTACGACTTGTGTCCATAAGAACTGATGTTGAGTCCCCTAGCATCCTAGGTATATTAATTCGAAGAGTGGGATTTTCTTGATTACCACTTCCTAGAAGAAGAAAGATGATTGTCGCAATGATAGTTATAGGGACACCTAATGTAACAAGTTTAGCAATAATCTTAGGATAGTCAGACTGATATTTTGATAAATCATGACTCACAGTATCAGGTTGACTCATTTCTATAGAATAAAAATTATTGTTTTAAATTTACTCAGGTGATTATTTCTTCCAATATCTTTCTACAAATCCACCAACTATAAACATTGCAAAAGCAGCTACAACAATAAGTTTAATAAAGCTGTTAACTTGAAAGAATACTGAGTTATAGTAATAGAAGTTTACAATCCCCATTCTAATCTGACATAGAACTGTTCCGTAATAATGCATTTGTGCAAATAGTTGAATAACTCCCCACATTATCATGTTGAAGATAAATAGTGGTGCAGCTAATCCTAAAAGCATGTTAATTGAAAGAATTGCACTGAATCTTTTTACTGCAGGATTATTCTCTAATGCAACAGTTTTCATAATAAACTCTAGAACTAATCCAAGGCTTAAGAAAACAACTACCAACCCCATTAAAGCAACTAATGTCTTTACAATGTCTCCTCTTACATACGCGTAAGAAATAAAAAGACCGAAGGCTAATGCGAAACAGGAAAGACCTAAGAGATTTCTAACTACTAGATAATCATTTCCTATCTTACCGATTACCTTCTTAGCTTTTGAACGTAGATCTGAATTTTGCTGCTCTGCCATGAGATTGATTTAATAGTTATTTATAACTACAATTTAACAGAAATAGTCTAAACTGTTAAGAGCTGAGAGTATATATAAACACTATGGACACCAATAAATATATTAAAAACTTCGTACTACTTGCTGTTTATGAAGGTTTCGTTTCTTTACTTTCTGTAGTTTCTCAAGTAAATCTTCTCGTTTATGTAATCTTTTCTTGGATAATCCCTACTATCTTTTATCTTTTTTTAATTAAAAGATACAGGATTAAGATTGTTGTTTATGGCATTCTATGGAGCTTTCCACTAGGGATAATTTTTGATTTTCTAGGAGTTTATAATAAGGCTTGGGCTTACTGGGACAATCCGTTAGTTGCAACAAGTAAAATCTTTATTCTTGGCTCTCCTGTTGAAGCAATTATTTGGGGCATTTCATTTTGGTTATTCTGCATTGTTCT
>JBLGEO010000075.1:0-9170 GCA_047445235.1 Candidatus Dojkabacteria bacterium
GAAGAATATAACAATTTAGTTGAAAACTATGTTTATGGAGGTAATCCAGGAGTTTACATGTTTTTACAAAGTGCCTTACACGAAGATAACGATGAAATAAGAGGTGTTTATGGTAAATATGTAAATTTTCTGCAAGTTAATTCAAATAAAATCTTATTTTTCACAAATAGGTTATCTAAAATTAATAAGAAAGATCAGGAAAAATATTTAAACTCAAAAGTACTTATTAAATACAATACTTTATTAAGAAGACTTTTCGATAAAAGCAAATATATCTTATCTGAATCCGAAGAAAAGATATTAAACCTAATCTCAAAGCCTGCATATTCAAACTGGGTAGAAATGACCTCAAGTTTATTATCAAAATCAACGGGTGAGGTTATTGATGAAAGTGGTAATAAAGTAATAAAAACATTTACAGAAATCATTAATTTAATGGATTCTATAAATGAGAAGACTAGGAATTCTGCAGCAAAAGCTTTCAATATAATTAATAATAAGTATTTGGAAATTGCAGCCTTTGAACTTAACTCTATATTTGAAACCAAAAAAGTAGAAGATGAACTTAGAGGTTATAAAAGAGCAGACGAGGCAAGTATTGTTAGTGACGATGTTTCGTTAGAGTTTGTAGATAATCTTGTGCAATCTGTAACTGAAGGTTTTGAGATTTCAAAAAGATTCTACCAATTGAAGGCAAAATTATTAAAGAAAAAAAAGTTAAAATACTCAGAAAGAAATATCAGTATTGGAGAATCGCAAGATAGTTATCCAGAAAAAGAATCAGTAGCTTTAGTTAATAAAGTGTTAAGTGATTTAGACCCTACTTTTTCTGAATTCTTTACAGATATGGTTGAAGGTGGAAAAGTTGATTTCTCACCGGCAGTAGGTAAATCTGGAGGTGCTTTTTGTATGCCATCTTTTAAAAATGGACCAATATATGTTCTTTTAAACCACACAAATAAACTAAGAGATGTTTTAGTAATCGCTCACGAAATGGGACATGCGATTCACTATAAATTTGCAAAGAAACAAAATGGATTATATTATGGAGCTTCACTAGCGACTGCTGAAGTGGCAAGTACTTTTATGGAAGATTTTGTTTTAGAAGAGTTAGTTAAAGAAGCCAATGATGAGCAGAAGCTTAGTATTATTATGATGAAACTTAACGATGAAGTTTCAACTATCTTTAGACAGATTGCTTGTTATAACTTTGAGACGGATTTGCATAAGAGTTATGCAGAAAGAGGTTTCTTATCTAAGGAAGAAATTGGTGAAATATTTAAAAAGAATATGGAGGCTTATCTTGGCTCTTCTATAGATTTTGAAACTGAAAATAATAACTGGTGGGTATACTGGAGCCATATTAGAAGATTCTTTTACGTTTATTCTTATGCTTCCGGTTTACTAATTTCAAAAGCTTTGCAGCATGAGTATAAGCAAGATAAGAAATTTATTAAGAAAGTAAAATCATTTTTTGAAGCTGGTGACTCAGATTCACCGGATAAGATTTTCAAATCTATTGGGATTGACACTTCAAACATTAATTTTTGGAAAGAGGGTGTGTTAGAAATTTCCGCATTGCTTTCCGAGGCTGAATTTTTGGCGAAAAAGCTTGGTAAAATCTAAAAAGTTGACACTTTGTCTTGACATTGTCATTATATAAAAATATTATTAGTAATATTATTCATATAAGATTTTAAAGCGCTAACAATGGCAGACACAATATACAAGTATCTACTTAATGATGGCGGATTTAAGACATTCATTCGACTAATTGGGGTAGCAGATGGCTTAGTAGCACAACTTGACGGCAAAGGCTCATATACAGTTTTCGCACCTACAGATGAAGCGTTTTCTAAATTAGAACCAGGTACAGTTGAAAAATGGACTATGGATGGAGACATTCTTTTAGATATTTTCAGATACCATATGCTTAATACCGAAATGACGTCAGATCAGCTTAAAGAACTAGCTAAAGAAAAGAAAGCTACAGAAGCTGCAGATAGAAATCCAATAAACTTCGACGAAGAGGGAGATGCTCTTCTAGTTGGTAACAATAAAAAGATGACTAAAATTTCTAAAGCTGATATTAAGTGTTCTAATGGAGTTATTCATATTGTAGATGATCTGCTAAGTATTTAGACTTTCTAAAACACACTCTTGCTGATATAATTTCTAGTTATTTTTCCTAGTTTATTTTTGAATTTTTAGTTCATGTCAAAAGACGCGCAAAAATCAGAAAATGTAGATAAGTCTAAAGGTAGAGCATTGCCAATTGTATTCTTAACAGTATTTATCGATTTAATGGGATTTAGTATAGTTATTCCAATATTAGCTCCATTATTAGTATTGCCGACTAGTTTTCTTCTTCCAGCAGTTTCTCAATCCGATAGATTAATTATCTTTGGATTTCTTATTGCCAGCTACGCAATTGCACAATTTATTGCAACACCTATTTTAGGTCAACTATCAGATAGATATGGAAGAAAACCCTTGTTAGGTATTAGTTTGATAGGTACTTTTGTATCCAGAATTATGTTTATTCTTGGTATTGCTAGTGCAATTAACGGTACTTTTGATCCAAACGTAAATATGGCAATTCTTTTTCTATCTAGAATTATTGATGGAATAACAGGAGGAAATATATCAATAGCTCAATCTTCAGTTGCTGACATTTCAACACCAGATAACAGAGCTAAAAACTTTGGAATATTAGGAGCCGCCTTCGGTCTTGGATTTATTATTGGTCCTTACTTGGGTGGGAAGTTTGGAGAAAGCGGAATTGTGACAGCAGCAAATAATGTTTTGCATTTACCAAACCTAATTAATTCTAGTACATTACCATTATGGTTTGCAGCATTACTATGTTTAGTCAACATATTCTCCCTGTATGCAATATTTCCTGAAACAATTAAAGCAAAAGTAAAGTCAAAATTAAACTTATCGATAGCTTTCACAAATACAGTTGCAGTGTTTAAAATCCCAAGCTTAAGAATAATATTTATAACTATTTTCTTATTAACATTAGGATTTAACTTTTTCACACAGTTTTTTGCAGTATATTTCGATACAAATTTCCAAACTGAAATCCAAGTAAGAGCAAATGAGAACTTAGCAAAGGGTGACATTGTTATTACAAATATTCCTAAAGAGATACTAGACATTCCTTTTGAAGGTGCAAAAAACAAAGCTATTGTGCAATACAAAGAAGGTGTGGCATTCCAAATACAAGCACAGAAAGAAACAGCAGATGTATTTAGTTTTATAGGGATTTGCTCCGTTATCTCTCAAGGGTTAATAGCTGGATTGTTATCTAAAAGATTTAAACCAGCCACACTGTTTAAGTGGGGAATATTTGTAAATGGAATAACTACATTATTATTCTTAGCTGTAGATAGAACCGGATTGCTTTTAATCACTATTCCAATTTTTGCTGCGTCCAATGGTTTAATAATGCCAAACTCTTCTGCTCTTGTTTCCAACAGTGCAGATGAGAAGTCTCAAGGGGTTGTATTAGGAGGAAGTCAATCAATTCAGGCTTTAGCTCAGGCTATCCCACCAATAGTTTCGGGATTTATTGCTTCTAAACTATCTATAGATGCTCCAATTATCACAGGGGGAACAATAATATTAGTTTCATTCTTTATTTTCTTCGTATTCTATAAAGAGAAGGAAAAAACAGTATTACACGAGGCATAATTTAAAATATAAAAAAGAGAGTAGCGATACTCTCTTTTTTTATTGTATATTGTTATGTTACTAATTTTCTTTAAATAATGGATATAGATAAACAGTTCTATAGAGACGAAGAAAACTTTAAGATTTATTTAATCAATGATTTTAAGTTTAGAAACACTTCCTTAGATATGGATGAGTTTGGTGGCTTTGCTAGTAGAATAGAACAGCCGATAATTCCTGAAAATGAAATATGGGTTTCGAAATATTACGAAGAAAAAGAAATTGATTTATTCATTAAGAACTCTATTGTCCAGCATTCATTAATGCAGCAAGGGTTAGATCGATGGGCTGCCTATGATGAATCTTTAGATGTTGAGCATGAATTAAGAGTAAATAAGTACAATGCACCAGAATATTTGATAACATTGGCCCAGAATATTCCAGCAGATTTAGAAAGAGAATTCTATATGGAAATTGAAAATGTTAAAGTATTTCTTGTAGATGGATTTCAAATCAGGAATTATTTTAAAACAGATTTTGTATGTGGTGGTCACGGATATGTTTATTCTTGGATTCCTAAAGACGAGATATGGCTAGAAAAACAAAGTTCAGTTGAAGAGCTACCTTATACTTTAATGCACGAGTTTGTGGAGAGAACTTTAATGAAAGTAAACAATGGCACATATCCAGATACTCACCCAATTGCATCTAAAGTTGAATTTAGTTTTAGACCGGATAAATTATTAAAAGAAAATTTGATAAACTTAACAGAAGAAGAAACATTTAAAATTATAAATAATATTTTAAAAACATAATATGAGTAAAAATATATTCGTAATAGGTATTGTCATCGCTATAATAATTATCGGTGGTTACGCTATAATTAAAAATACAAATAGTAATACTTCTACACAACAAGCAACTATGAATAAAGAAGACACAAGCACATCAGGAGTTCTTGGAACAAGTTCAGACTCACCAGCATCTAGATTAAACAAATATAGTAAAGCTCCTGCAGTTTTACCAGAAGCAGAAAGGGCAAACAAGCAAGCAACAATTAAAACTGACAAAGGAGATATTGTATTTAAATTCTTTGGTGACGAAGCACCAATGGCAGTTAGCAATTTTATTTTCTTAGCTAAAGATCACTTCTACGATGGAATTATTTTTCATAGAAGAGAAGAGGGATTTGTAATTCAGGGAGGAGATCCTGCTGGAAAAGGATACGGTGGACCAGGTTACGAATTTGAAGATGAACCAGTTACAAAGCAATACACAAGAGGTATTGTAGCAATGGCAAATGCAGGACCGGATACTAATGGTAGTCAGTTTTTTATAATGCTTGCCGATGTTCCGCTACCACCAAGTTATACAATTTTTGGAGAAGTTACAAAAGGAATGGAAGTTGTAGATAAGATTGCAATCGGAGATAAAATGAATTCAGTAACTATTTCTGATTTATAAAAGTTATTAGTTGCGTGTTCCGGGTTACTAGTTGAATAAAAATGAGATTCAACCCACAACCCTTAACTCGTAACCAGGAACATGAGAAACTGCCACCACAACAATGGTGCCACTCTGCAAAGAGTTAAGTGCTAAAAGAAAGTTCTAGGTGGTAGAGTCATTATCCTATTATTATTAATTCTTCTTCTGCTCTTGTAACTGCTGTATAAAGCCATCTTTTCCACATATCCTCGTCCATTTTGCTAAATCTTTCTTCAAATAGAATTACTCTTTTAGCTTGAGAACCTTGAGCTTTATGTACTGTTGTTGCGTAACCAAAATCGAATAAGTCGACTGATACTGACTTCTTTCGTTTTGATGTAAAGTTAAGACTTTCGGAGTTGTTGAATTGTTCTTGAGAAATTAAACCTCGAAAAATGCTTTCGTCATCGTCCATCTCAATTGCAGCATAGTAATTTTCGGTGCCTTCTTTACTTACCTCTTTAATAGTTCCTAGCATTCCGTTATAAATATCCTTTGCATGATTATTTCTTAGACAAATAACTCTATCTCTAACCATCGGATCTTCAGATTCAAAACCTAATGCTCCACGAATAAATTTGTTTAACTTAATTCGTGTAAAGTTATATCCACATAGAACAAGCGTGTCTTTATTATATGCACTTAATATCTCGTTTACATATTCTTGCGTTTCTGGGTCTTTTTTATCAAGTTTTTTAATGTTTGTCCCATATTTACCGTATTCAATCCGTCCAGTGGTTCTAGCGTCAATTGAGAGCTTAATTATGGGGTTCTCTGCTGCTTGTCTGTGAATTTTCTCCAATTTAAGCATAGGTTTTTCTACAAGATTGAAAGCACCGGAAATTGGTGGAAGCTGTCCGTGATCTCCAACAGCAATAATTGGAATGTGATAAGAAAGTAAGTCTCTCCAGATTCTTTCATCTACCATAGATGCTTCATCTACAATTATTAATTGATACTCTAGTTCTTCTTTTTGTTCCCAACCAGTTATTTCCTCATCTTTATTAACAATAGGTGAGTAAATTAGACCGTGGATGGTAGAAATTGAGTCTTTGGGAAAAATGCACCCAGTTTCTACAAGTTTAGAACGTAAAACTCTGGTAGCCTTACCTGTGTAACTACAGAAAGCAATTTTGTCTTTCTTTTTGGTTTCGTGAAGATGCTTTCTAAATATAGAAATAAGAGTAGTTTTACCAGTACCAGCATAACCACCTAAAGTTATATAAGGTTTCTTATTTTCGTCTTTATACCATTGCCAAAGGGTATTAAGAACATCTTTTTGGTCTTGAGATAAGTCAATCATTCAGTTGTATATTATAGCCTAAACCGTTACTTTATTAATCTATAGCCAAAGGTTATAATTTAGAAATTAATCTTTAAACTTAAAATATGTCCATTGCAAAAGAATTTCGAGATTTTATAGCTAGAGGAAATGTAATGGATTTAGCTGTGGGAGTTATTATAGGTGGAGCATTTGGTCAGATTGTTAACTCATTAGTAAATGATATTGTAATGCCGCCTATTGCTTATGTTACAGGTAATGTAAATTTTAGAGATATAAAAGTTCTTTTAAGAGATTCATATGTGGATTCAACGGGAAAAACATTTGAAGCTATAACTTTAAATGTTGGAAACTTCTTTCAAGTGGTTTTTAACTTTTTGATAGTAGCTATTGTTATCTTTGTGATAATAAAGGTTGTAAATAGAGTTAAGAGAGAACAGGAAACTAAAGAGAAGAAAGAAGAAAAGAAAATAGTAGAAGACTCTAAAGAAGTTAAGCTTCTAATTGAGATTAGAGATGCTTTAAAGAAATAATTTTTATTATTTTAAATATGGCAAAGAAATGGTTTAAAAATAAAAAATATGGTTACGGTTGGACCCCAGCTAATAAAGAAGGTTGGATAGTATTAGGAATATTTTTTGCTGCAGTTGCAATAACCGGTTTTGTTTGTGCAGCAATCACGGATTCAGAAATTTTCTTTACATTTCTGTTTAGTATTCTTGTTTTAATCGAGACTTTTATTCTTCTAGTTATCGCAAGAGTAAAAGGTGAAAAAGCAGAGTGGAGGTGGGGAGATAAAAAAGAATAGAGAAGAAGTAAATATTTACTGGTTAAGTACTTATATTAATGTAAAGTTAAATCTGTTCTAATTGCTTTTACATTCAAAGTAAGAACAGTATATGTATTCTTCTTGTCTTTTATTTCTTCAGTTTTTATACTAGAGATATCTTTAAACATAATCGCTACTATTACTTTATAGTTTGCAACTGACTGAGCAGAAATTTTTAAGTTATTTACATCTATATTTTCAGCATAACCTAAAAGATAGTATTCGCCATTTAATGTCTGTATTTCGTAATCGTTTGCAGATCTAGTTGATGCGAGTTGAACTACGCTTAAGTGGATAGAGTTTATAACAGAAGTATTACTCAAATATCCGTAAGAATCTTTTTGTACTACCGGATTTGAGCTTTCAACGACTCCTTCATTAGCGGCAGGTTTACTTATAGCTGATTCACTTGTAGACGGGGAGACAATACTAGTAGGAATCAGTTTTGGTAAAACTATCCCAGCTAAACCTACCAGAGATATAACAATAGGAACTAATACTGATGAGAGTATTAAAAATCTAGGATTGTCCTTAAATGTTTTTGGGTCCATTTGTTTCCATTTAATATGGACACATTATACAATATTTCAGTTAAAATTACTATAAGCTAGCTTTTAGAAAACTTAGTTAAATTCAAGGCACTTTACTTCCAAATAGTATTTCATTAAAATCAATAGTTATCTTTTAACTATAAAATATGTCATTTCAAGCATACTTAGATAATATTGAGGAAAAAACTGGCAAAACTCCTAATGAATTCATAACAATGGCTAAAGAAAAAGGTTTTGATAATCCTAAAACAAAGGCAGGTGTAATTATAGATTGGTTGAAGAAAGATTTTGATTTAGGTAGAGGTCATGCAATGGCACTTGTTCACATCATTAGAAATGGAGATATAATTGGTGGTAAGCACGTTGGATCTACAGGTGTGCATAGAGATGAATCAAATACTTTAAAACTGGATGGAAAAAAGAAGTAACTACTTAACTCTACAGTAGTAAGTTGTGCCCCAGCCTATAAAGTATTCAAATTCACCGTTGTGTTTATCACAATCTTCTTGAGTTTTCACACCAGTATAAACCTTTACTATGTATTGGCTTTCATCTCCAGGGCAGTAGTCACCGCAAGCGAATAAATCTGATATTCCAGGTGGGTTAATAGATATTGAACTTCTATGTATTGAAATTATATTAGTGAGAACACCTATAACAATAGCAGCTATTATTCCTAAAATAATTAATACAATTAGGATTTTTTTTGAAACTAAGTTCTTCATACTTATAATATATTGTAATAATTATAAAGATTAATAACAATAGTATCCCGATAGTAATTTGCTTTTTACTTCCATCTTATATTCTTCTAAAATTCTAAGTCTGATTATTTTTTATAAGTTAATATGAATCAAACTCCTCAATTAACAGCTGAAGTTATTCCAGAAGAGATTCTTTTTGGTTCCATACTAGGAGGTAGTGCCGGAGACATCATCCCACCCGCTAAAGTAATTGAAAAATTACAAAGACTTCTTGGGGAAGATGTTTTAAAAATATTTACAGGGGTATCAAATGGAGCAATTAATCCAGACTTAATCTCTAAGTTGTTGAATGTTACCTTGTTAGAAGATCCAATTGGAGACTTAATTAGTTCAAATATAAACGGTAGTACAAGTTCTAGTTTAATGCAGTTTGGAAATATTTATATTGGAATGTACAAAAGAGTTGGAGAAGCTGTTGACTCTTATTATAAATATCTTACCGATCAAGGTTTTTTTAGTAATTCGGGACCAAAAGTTCTCTTAATAAACCCTTCAACATATCCAACAATCGCACCAATTATTAAGTTTTTAGAATCTAATGGAGTTGTTGTTTTGCAAATTGATGAGGTTGGAAATAATCC
>JBLGEO010000076.1:0-9333 GCA_047445235.1 Candidatus Dojkabacteria bacterium
GGGGCTGATAGTTCAAGCATTGATACTGAACTTGCTAGAAGACTTGGCTATTCAGCAGTTATTGATATTATGGATGTAAATGCCTTACCTGAATACTTAGAAAAGGAAGATGCTAGAGGAAAGATGCACGAACTTGACGCAGAACTAAAACCGAAATTTGAGTATTTAAATGATATTAGTTTGATCTCATCCAGCCATGGTATTAGTTTAAGACCAGCTGTTAAGTTGAAAATAGAAGTAGATACATTACCATACGAGACTAATGCTAATATCTTCGACAGGGCACATCTAGACTATAAGATGATTGTAGGTCGAAAGTCACTTCAGAAATTCTTAATAGACCCAATGAAAAAGTCTCTCAAGTAGTTTTCACTGATCTTCTAAACTCATCAATATTATTTAGTACATAAGCTAATCCTTTTGCAACAGAAGTTAGCGGGTCCTCAACAACAAATGCTGGGATGCCGATTGATTTAGTAAACAATTCATCGATTCCATTAAGCATAGCTGTACCACCACTAAGTGCCATACCTCGATCAATTAAGTCTGCCATTATCTCTGGCGGAGTCCTGTTTAAAACTCTCTTAATGGCCTCAATTATATGGTTCAAAATCGCTCTTATAGGCTCTACAAGTTCGTTTGTTCGTATCGCGACTACTTCTGGTTGTCCAGTCTTAGAATTCTTTCCTGAGACCTCTAAAACGAGATCTTCTCTTAAAGGAACTTGAACAGCAGAGGCAATTTTTATTTTAATATTTTCTGCAGTAAGCTCTCCAATTATAAGATTGTGTTTGTTCTTCAGATGGGAAATTATTGCATCATTTATCGCATCACCTGCAGTCTTCTGTGACTCGTAAGATACAATTCCATTTAAAGATAGAACTGCAATTTCTGAAGTACCACCACCAATATTGACAATTAAGTTTCCAGCAGCAGTGTGAATTGGTAGCTTTGCACCTATGCTTGCTGCAACAGGTTCAGGTAGAAGATATATACGACCTCCTCCAACGGAATGCAAGGCTTGAATGATAGCCCTTTCCTCTACTGAGTTAATTCCAGCGGGAACACATACAATTACTTCTGGTTTTAGAAGTCTGACTCTACCTAAAGACCTTTCGAAAAATTTTCTAAGCAACGCTTCTGCTAACCTGTAGTTAGAAATACCTCCATTCTTAAGTGGTCTTTTTGCCTCAACTCCCTCTGGTACTTTTCCAAGCATAACTCTTGCCTCTTCTCCGACTGCTAGAACTCTTTTCTCGCTGGGCGAAATAGCTACAACGGTTGGCTCTCGAACAACAACTCCTTTACGGTTATGTATAATTACACAATTTGCCGTTCCAAAGTCTACTGCTAATTTTGGTCTTTGAAAGATTTCTATACTAAATTTCATACTGAGATTATAACAACATTTATCATTGCATTTGAATTTAAGTGTTACTAAAATAAATCTAACAAATTTTTAATTTCCCTATATGTTTATAGTCCTAGATTCGATAGATGGTGCAGGTAAAGGTAAGCAACGAGAAGTTCTTACAGAGTTTATTAAAAATAACTCTAAAATTGAGCTAAGGACTGAAGGATTCCCTGTTCATAATAAGTTTTACGAGTATGTGGTCCATCCTGCTCTACAAGAAGAAGTAACAATGAATTCTGCCTCTTGGGTTCTGTCTTACTTGCTAGACAAGACGTTGCAAACTCCGGATATTGAATCTTTTGTTAGGAATAAAAATAATTTATACATTGCAGATGGCTATCTAACTACAACCATTGCCTACCAATCTTTATTAATGAAACAGATTAAGTTAGCTAAGTTAATCTCACTTTCAAAACAATTTGAAATTCCTCAACCAGATATTGCAATTTTCATTGATGCAGACCCTGAGGTTGCATTTAAAAGAAAGCTGTCCGAAGAAGGTCATAACGAAGGACTGGATATGTTTGAGAAGAGTTTAAAAAAGCAAAAGAGACTACAAGCTATATTTAATAAGATGGTAGATAAACAAATTTATTGTAAATGGTTTAGGGTTGATGGTAATGGTTCTATTGAAGATGTTTTAAAGAATATAATTAAAGTTTTAAAAGATAATGATATAATCTCGTTACAAAAATAAGTTTATTATCTGTTTACAGGTAATACTTATTTAATCATAGCTAACACTTAACTACTCTAATTTTTAATTTTATAAATATGGTAAAGAATCATGTTGAAAGATCTTTAGTAATTCTCAAACCAGATGCTGTTCAAAGAGGATTGTCTGGAGAGATAATCTCAAGATTTGAGAAGAAAGGTTTAAAACTAATAGCTATGAAAATGGTTTGGCCAACAATGGATCAAGCTAAAAGACATTACGATCAACCTGAATCTGCAATGATGATGCTTGGAGAAAGAACATTAGCTGCATACAAAGAGAAAGGGATCGAGATGAATAAGACTCCAATCGAAATTGCAAAGCATGTTCAAAAGAAGCTTTTAACTTACTTAACAACTGGTCCAGTTATCGTTATGGTAATTGAAGGAGCACACGCTATTGCTCATATTAGAAAGATAAGAGGTGGTACTAATCCATTATCTGCAGACGTAGGAAGCATTACTGCAGACTACTCTATTGATTCTTTCTTTATTGCTGACGATGCAGACAGAGCAATTAGAAATCTTGTACATGCATCTGGAACTGTTGAAGAAGCAGCAAATGAAATTAAAATTTGGTTCACAAACGATGAAATCTTTAGTTACGATCTTGCTATTGAAAAGATTCTTTATTCTACTGATTGGGAGAAGACAAGAGATGATTTGGTAAATAAGAAGTAACCAGTAACGTTTTAAACTAAAAGAAGGCTGAGATTCAGCCTTCTTTTTTTCTTTTTAATAGGTCAAATATACTCTCATCTACATGGCCAGCCTTGTAGAGCTTCTCAACAATGTTAACGTATGTTGCAACTCCAGTATTACTACTCCTAATGCTTTCCTTAACAATCCCTGATACTCTTTTAAATGACTCTTCTGAAGCTACTTCTGTGGAAAAGGGTATGTTGATTTGCATATTATACACTCCATCGTAGTCCTCTAGATATTTAGCACTACCAAACTGGATTGTTATACCGTTTTTATGATTGAAGATGGAAATAACAGAATCTTGGGTTCTGAATTCTTTGGTTAATGCTCTGGAGTTAAATTGATCCATGAAGTTTTAATTAAATATCCTTGGCGGGAGTCGAACCTGCAACCTCTCCCTTAGGACGGGATTGCTCTATCCAATTGAGCTACAAGGACATGTTGAGATTATATCACTTAAAAAGGCTGACTTTGAGCAATTTTAATGAGGAACGTAAGGCGCTGGATCTATGAATGTATAAGAACCAAGCCTTAAACTGAAATGTAAGTGTGGACCTGTTGCATTTCCAGTCATACCTACTGCTGAAATAGTATCTCCAGCATTTACGTATTGACCACTTGTTACATATATTTCAGAGGCATGGTAGTAAAGCGTGTAGACGCCATTTCCGTGATCAATTGCAACCATATTACCTTGGCCACCATTTGCCCAACCAGCATAATATACTCTACCTGCTGCTGCCGCTCTTTCTGGACATCCAATATTAGTTGAAAAATCTATTCCATCGTGAAGACCATAAATATATTGACCTGTAAATCCTCTTGAAATTGAGTATCCACAACCCATTGGATTTACAAAAGTTATTCCTGCAAGAGCACTATAGTCTACATCTGGATTAACATAGTAATAGTAGTTTTGAGTTGGCTTCACAGGTGCTGGAAGACTTCCATTTGGAATAAAAATAACTCCTTTAGTTGGAAGGCTGTAGTCTGGCGGACCTAATTGATTTAATTCTGTTACTTGAAATCTATCTCCAGAAGTTTTTGCTAAAACCGAATCCAGAGTATCTCCTGATTGAACTTCGTAAAGCACACCATTTAGCTCTGGGATTTTAAGAACTACTCCGCTTTTAAAACTCTCTGTATAATAATCAATTGAAGATTGATTTGCCCACTTGATTGTATCTTTACTAACACTAAATTTAGCAGCAATTGCGTCTAAATTATCTGCGTCTGTTGGTGTGTAATCAGTTACACTATAGTTAACTCCAGAACTGGAAATAACACTATTGGTATCACTTCCTTGATACAAAGTATCTATATTACCGTTATTAGAGATAGAGAATCCAGCTAATGCAGTCGAACTATCATTAACAAAAGAAGTTAGTCTTATAGATATTCCAGTTATAAAAATGAAAACAGTGAAAAAGATAAGTACTACTTGAAAAGTTCTGTTATAGAAGTTAGTTCTACCCCAGAAAGATCTTAGAAGGAAGAATGCCTTAATGTTACTAAAAACATACGAGAATTGGGATGGCAATGAAACTATTAGTCTAAAAATGCCTCTTAGAAGTCTGAAAATAAGAAGGATAACCTTTTTTATTACTGACAGGAAGCCCTTTATATCGATTTTGATCTTTATGTTTTTGATCTTATTTATAAAGTTTTGCACCCATAATTATAGCATATTGGTTAAGAGTTGCGAGTTATGGGTTGTGGGTTGAATCTCACTCTTTTATTCAACTAGTAACTCGTAACCCATAACTCGCAACATCATTGACTGCCTATCGAAAAAAAGAGCCACTCTGTTTAGGAGTGGCTGCTACATAAGTACGATAGGTGGTATAGTCTTAGAAACTTTCGTGAAGTGTTGCTAAGAACTCTTCATTTGTCTTTGTTTTCTTTAATCTTTCGATTAGTACGTCAGTTGGGTTTGTATTAGTTTCAGACTTAATAACATCTAACATTCTAATAACTTTCCAAATCTGTGCTCTAATTTCTGGTGGTAAAAGCTTATCTTCGTTTCTTGTATATGAAGATGCTACATCAATTGCTGGGTAGATTCTTCTTTCAGATAATCTTCTATCCAATTTGACTTCCATGTTTCCAGTTCCTTTAAACTCTTCAAAAATAACTTCATCCATCTTAGAGCCTGTATCTACTAAAGCTGTTGCGATAATAGTTAAAGATCCTCCATGTTCCATATTTCTAGCGGCTCCAAAGAATTTCTTTGGTGGGAAAATAGCGACTGGGTCGAATCCTCCAGATAATGTTCTGCCGGATGGAGGGGCTATGATGTTGTAAGCTCTTGCAAGCCTTGTAATTGAGTCCATAAGTATCACAACATCCTTTCCGTATTCAACAAGCCTCTTAGCTCTTTCTACGGCCATTTCTGCTATTTTTGCATGAAATTCAGGTGCTTCGTCAAAGTTTGCAGCAATAACTTCTCCTTTTACAAATCTCTGAAGATCTGTAACTTCTTCTGGTCTTTCTGCAACTAATAGAACCATTAAGTGAATTTCTGGGTGATTTTTTGCAATTCCAGCAGCAATATCTTTAAGTAACCATGTCTTTCCAACTTTTGGTGGAGCAACAATCATTCCTCTTTGTCCTTTTCCAATTGGAGAAATAAGGTCAATAATTCTTGTTGAAAGAGTATATTGATCTGTCTCTAATTTAATTTGTTCTTCAGGGTAAATTGGAGTTAAGCTTTGAAAAGTTGGTCTTGAGATAGCTTTATCTGGACTTAATCCGTTGATAACTTCGACCTTAAGAAGGCTTAAATATCTTTCTCCTTCTTTTGGAGGCCTAGCTTGACCGGAAACCAAGTCTCCTTGTCTTAAGTTGAATCTCTTGATTTGTGAACCTGAGATGTAAACATCGTTTTCACCAGGTAACATTGTTGGAGATCTTAATACACCGTGTGTATCTTTAATTAATTCTAAAAAACCTTCTGCAAATATGTTTCCACCTCTCTTAGTTTCTTCTGCGACGATAAGGAGAATCAAATCGTGCTTTTTATATTCTTGAATACTTGGAATATTCAATTCTGCAGCTACTTTTCTAAGTTCTGCAAGGGTCTTACTCTCAAGATCCATAACGCTTGTTGATTTAACAATCGTGTCTTTGTTTGTTGGCATAAAATAATTTAATAATTTATAAAAAAATGTTCTCGTTAGGCTTTTTTGCTTTGTTTTAGTTTAGCGAAAAATTAATGAATCTGTATAACTGGAAAGGAAAAATTTATATATGAAAGATTAACATTAGAAGTATAACAGTACGGTAAATTTATGCAAGTGATAAATTCTTGCCTAATCCAAGAGTCCAGTAAGTTTTTAGACGCTAGGCCTAAAATGTACGCGAACCAGACTCTGGGATTAAACAAGAAGGTAAGTACTAACTATTCCAAAAGTCCAGTAAGTATCCTTACATAGTAAGGGTTGTACGCGAACAAGACTTTGGGAACAGGTAGTACTTTTTAAAGGTTCATATTTATTATACCCTATAATCACATTTAGTCAAGTCCTATAGTAATAATATCTGACTGAATAGTTACAAAGTTAGCTTAACATTGTACCCTACTCAACATCGCCACTACTTGGAATTTATAAAGTCCTTGACACTGACTACCCGTAAGATTGTTTTTGATTAAAAATCCACAACTCTCGTTGTAATAGAGTTGTGGATTTAGCCTTCAGTTATCCACTTAGTTAAGGGAAAACGTAACAGACCCATCTTTCATTTCCACTGCTACTAACACAACAGTCTTTCTCTTTTTAGGAAGCTTAGTATTTAATAAAAACTCTGCTAACTTGTTTTCAATGCATTCCTGAATCTTTCTTTTTAAGTTTCTAGCTCCGTACTCCTTGCTATACCCTTGCTCGTTAATGCAATCTACAACTTCAGAAGCTACTTCTAATACAATCCCCTGCTTTACCAACCTTAGCTTAAGTTCATCTACAAGAACTTGAGTAATTTCTCTACAATCCTTTTTATTTAATCCTTTAAATATGTCAATTAAGTCTATTCTGTTTAGTAATTCTGGTCTTAAATTAAGTCTTAGTTGCTCCATAATTTTATCTTTCATTTCTGTATATGCAGTATCCAAAATCTGTTCTTCATTTTTACCTAAATCAATATCAAAACCTAGTTTACTATCCTCAGAAACTTCCATTGCACCTATGTTGGAAGTCATTATAATAATGCAATTTTTCAAACTAACCTTCATTCCCTTTCCATCTGTAAGTATTCCTTCATCTAGTATTTGAAGAAGAAGGTTTAAAGTATCTGGATGGGCTTTTTCGATCTCATCAAATAAGATAACTGAATAAGGCTTTCGTTTTACAAAAGTTGTTAATTGACCGCCTTCCTGATACCCAACATATCCCGGTGGAGCACCAATAAGCTTTGCAGAGCTATGCATTTCCATATACTCACTCATATTAATTTGGTACATTAAATTTTCAGATCCAAACAATTCTCTCGCTAATGTTTTTGCAAGTTCAGTTTTACCAACTCCGGTTGGGCCTAGGAATAAGAAGGATGCCAAAGGTTTGTTCTCGCCACCTAGTCCTAGATGAGATCGCTGTATCGCTAAAGATACGTTTTCTACAATCCTATTCTGTCCTATTATTCGTTTCTCAAGTTTTTGTGACAGTGTTTTTAATCTTTTATCCGAGATATCACTTGCCGCAATAGGGATTCCCGTCCAATCTACAACTATACTTTCGATCAAGTCTACTGACACTGTCTTAGAGGTCTTTTTCTCTAACTTTACTCTCCCCTCGATAGTATCTTCTATTTGTTCGATAAGCTTCTCTTCTGCTATTTTATATTTTGCTGCATTCTTAAAATCACTCTTTTTTAAGGCAGAATCTTTCTTTGCCTGAATATCTACCAAGGAATTACCAAGCTTATTTAACTCAGGTTCCATTGCTACTTCTCTTCCAATTTTTACACTTGCAGAAGCTTCATCTAATAAGTCTAGTGCTTTGTCTGGAAGATATCTGTCTTGAATAAATTTTGCAGATAGCTCAACAGCAGCTTCTACTGCTTCAGGCTGAATCTTAATATTATGATAACTTTCAAATTCTGGTACAACTTTCTTAATAACTTCTTTAGCACTTTCAATACTTAGCTCGTTTACAAATATTGGTTGAAACCTTCTAGTTAAAGCTGGATCGGTTTCGAAGTACTTTGTATATTCGTCATGAGTAGTTGCTCCAATTACACTAAGCGTTCCAGATGTTAAGTATGGTTTAAGTATGTTTGCGATATCCAAAGAGTCTCTTGCACCAGCACTTCCTGCACCAACTATCATGTGGATTTCGTCTATGAAAATTAATGTATTTCCATCTGCAATCGCCTCGTTTATAACACCTGTAATTCTCTCTTCAACGTCTCCTCTTAGCTTTGCACCAGAAAGAATTGACGCAACGTCTAGGTTTAAAACTTTTTTATTTAAAAAAGATGCAGGTACTTTTCTAGCAGAAATTCTGTTAACAAAACCTTCTACTACAGCAGTTTTACCAACTCCAGCCTCTCCAACAAGAATAGGATTGTTCTTACTTTTTCTAGCAAGAATATGTATTAATCTATCAATTTCTTTATCTCTTCCGGAAATTTGACTGAACTCTTCAGCGTCTGCTTGTTCGTTCATATTTCTCGCAAAGAAAGGCATTACACTTTGGTTTTCCATACTCATACCTTTGGGCATTTGGGCAAGGTTTGGATAAGTGGCAATGGTTAATAGTACATTCTTTACAGATTCAAAGTTAATACCTAACTTGTTAAATTCTTTTACAAAATCTATTTCCAATTTAAACATTGCAAGTAGTAAGTGCTCACTTCCAACATAGACATGGCCTAAGTCGTAAGAAACTACAAAGCTTTCGTTAATAGTATTTTTTAACTCTTCTGAGAATACAATGTTCTTAGGCATTTTCTTGCCTTGATTTACTTGAAGGTTCACAACCATTTCAGATTGAATTCTATTTTTTGTTATCTCTAAATCTACTCCAAGTTTGTTTAGAACCTCAAATACTATCCCAGTGCTGTCTGATATTAGTGAAAAAAAGAGCTGTAAGGGGCCATATTCGGGGTATTTATACTCAACACTTATCTCAGACCCTCTGTTAATAAATTTTCGTGCATTGAGCGTTAAACGATTAATTCCTTTATTGAAATCTTTATCCATGTTTTAAGTGTTAAGAGTTATGAGTTGCGAGTTGCGAGTTTAAGAATAAGGTTAAAGTTATTCAACCCTTAACTCGAAACCCATAACACGAAACTATATATGAAATTATATCAGTAGCAGTCCAGTCTGTCACCTGCTAAAGTTTGGAAAATTATTACAATCTAGTAAAGAGAATAATATGGAGGGCACAAAATCTATAACGTGCTTCCGGTGCCCTATTGAATCCCAGAATAATGGTAACTTTACCGTATCCACACTGTCGCCGTCAAGTGGCGATTTTAAGTCAAAAATGGTATAATATACT
>JBLGEO010000077.1:0-6117 GCA_047445235.1 Candidatus Dojkabacteria bacterium
CAAAGAAACAATTGATAAGGCCTACAAAAGATACGCTTCTTTTGATAAAAAGTCAGAAGGTTGCCAGGTTATTGATCCTGAGTTTAGATATTTGTACTTAAATGACACCACGGTAACTCAATCTAGAAAAACAAAAGAGGAACTTCTTGGTAAGTCAATGATGGAAAGTTATCCCGGAATCGAGAAGGGTGAATTGTTTATTAAGATAAAAAAATGCTTGGAAACAAAAACAATGCAAAAAATGGAAAATAAATTTACATATCCTGATGGGAAAATAGGATATTTTGATTTGAAATTTCAGCCTGTAGAAGAAGGAGTCTTTATCTTTTCTGTTGATGTGAGCGAAGGAATGGCAGCAATGGATAAAATCAGAACTTAGTTTATCTCTACCCGGTAACTCAACGCCTCGACAATATCTCTTTCCTCAATTTTCTCTGATAACCTCAAATCTGCAATTGTTCTAGACACTTTTAATAATCTGTAATATGACCTTGCAGATAAATTCATTCTATCAATTGCTAGCTTAAGAATCTTTTCTGAGGCTTGGTCGAGATGAATAAACTTTTCTAAATCTTTCTGCCCCATATCTGAATTACAAAATAGTTTAGATTCTTTAAATCTTTCAATTTGTAAGTTTCTAGCTTTCTGAACTCTTTCTCTTACCGTTGTTGAATTCTCACTTTTAATTCCACTAAACAGCTTTTCGTTTTCTACTTTAGGAACACGAATTAGTAAATCTATTCGGTCTAATATAGGACCAGAAATTTTCTTTTGGTACCTAATTACTTCCATAGATGTACATGTGCATTGTCTGGTTGGATCTCCTCGATAACCACATTTGCATGGGTTCATTGCAGCTACAAGAATAAAGTTTGCAGGAAAAGTTAGTGTTCCTTGTGCTCTAGAAATAGTTACAACTTTATCTTCCAGTGGTTGTCGAAGTGCTTCCAGTGCTTGGGTTGAAAACTCTGGGAATTCATCTAGAAATAATATTCCTCGGTGCGCTAAAGAAATTTCTCCTGGTTTAGGAAATGCACCGCCACCAACTAATGCAACTTGTGAACTTGTGTGATGAGGAGAGCGGAATGGTCGACTGGTTATGATTGGATTTAGTTTTGAAGTTAAACCCGCAACGCTATGGATCCTTGTCACCTCAAGGCTTTCTTCTATCTCCATCTTAGGAAGAATTGTTGGTAGGCACCTACTTAGCATTGTTTTTCCGGAACCTGGAACTCCAGAAAGTAGAATATTATGACCACCAGCTGCTGCAATTTCTAATGCTCGTTTTGAATGTTCTTGCCCTCGAACTTGAGAAAGATCAAATTTACTATTAGAAAAATCTTCTATTTGAAATTCTGTTTCTGGCTCTGGTTTAAGTCTTTCAATATCGTTAAAGTGGTCTATTAATTGTCGTAGATGATCCACAGAGTAAACTTTGATTCCTTTAACTACACTTGCTTCTTTTGAGTTATCTGATGGTAAATAGATTTCTTTAAAACCTAATTTTTTAGCTGCATCTGTAATTGGTAGAATTCCTCTTACTGGTCTCAACTTTCCGTCCAATGCTAACTCTCCAATGAATAATTTATCTTCAGTTTCAATTGAAATTTGTTCTGAAGCGATTAAATATCCTAGAGCTAGTGGAAGGTCGTAACTTGGCCCAGACTTTATAAGTTGTGCTGGTGCAAGGTTTATAACAATGGACATTGGAATAAAAGTTGCAGCTGAGTTTCTAATTGCAGCAGGAATTCTATCTTTTGCTTCTTGAATAGATTTATCTGCAAGGCCGACGATAGAGAAGTAGTTATTACCTCTTTTATATTCCACTTCGACTTCTACGATTGTACAGTCTAGTCCCGACAGAGTAGCTGTGAATAGTTTTGATAGCATTCTTGAAGGATACTAAAATAGGAAAATATTTTCCTTGTACTGCAATACAAAAATAAGCGCAAAGCTTTGGCTAAAACTGCCAGGAGAGTAAAGTAGGTGGTATTGTCCTAAATAAAATACCCTAGAAAGTATCTCTACAATCTAGGGCTTTTTATTAAATCAAATCGGTTATATCGACTGTGGAACTAATGTTTTAATCACTCCACAAAGATCTGAAATAAATACATTTGCACATTTTAGTTGACCACTATTACCTCCGTTGAAAACATCACCGGCTTTACACCAAAGATATTCTAGTGGGCAGCCTGGTTTTTTCTGACCGGGACTCTGTACAGGTTGTGCAACAGGTGGGTTATGTGTCGTACACTTACCATCTGTTCCTAATATTCCAGTACAACATGACTTTGCATTAGGCGAAGTTGCATTAGTTGAAACACACTTTGATGCAGGAGTTTGATCAGATGTCTCAACACATCTATCACCTTTTAGAACTAGTGGGGCAGGGCAAGTAATTGGTGCTGGTTGCTCACATAGCTTTGTAACTTTATTTATTACAAACCCATTAAGGCAACTTGGTAGGCCGCAACCTCCATTAGCAAATATTGTATTCGTATTACATTTTGAAACACAAGTCCCTTGCTGTGGAATGAAATTGTCTGGACAATTAACCTTAAATGGTGACGGCTTTGCTTGAACTGGTGGTGTCGATGGTTGATTCCTTACAGCATTACCCGAACTATTATCTGATCTCTGTGTAACAGTATTATTAGTTGTACCAACAGTTCTTACTGGAGGTGTTGTAGATGTAACTCTATTAGTATTAGGTGTAGTTGTTGTTGGTCCAGTTCTAGGCGTGGCAGTAACGGTACCTCTTGTTGTCGCTGGCTTTGTTGTTGTAGGCGAAGCCGTTCCTGAAGTTACAGTATGAACAGCCGGTTTTTGAACTTGAACCTCTTTTCTTGGTTCTGGCTTTGGTGAAGGTGCAACTTTAGGGGTAAAATGTGTAGTTGGAGTTTCTGGATCTCGCACAACTCTTGCAGCTGCAAAGGCATCTGAAACGTTAATCTCTGTTACACCAGATAACACCACCGCTGTAACGACTACAACTATAGCAATAACTAATAAGGAAATGGTTCTTATATTTTTCATATATTATTCGTAAAAGTTAAGATTAGACTTTAAACTACTAAATCCCCATGTATCTAGAAGGTCTGCAGTAGTTGTATTATCAAAGTTAACGTAAACGAATTCCATGGCTTCGAACATGTATTTATTGAACACACCAGAAATTTCTCTATTTAAGTTATACATTGTGGAACAATCAAAACCTGTGTATAAGATATCCGCATATTCAAAATCGTTTATAGGGTGGTAAAGGTTAGTTCTACAAACATTTGTATTTACTACATCTTTTCCGAAGAAATAAGTCATAATTCCCATAGTGTCTGAGTCTATTGTGCTATCGCCTAATGTAACTTCGTTTACTCTTCCAAATAATGCTTCTTGAGAATCATCAATTGGTGAATTAGCATCGTAAGAATGTATAGAGAAAGTAAAAGATTTTCCGTTAGTAAATTTGAACTCACAAGTTAGTGGTTTGTAATTTTCGATAGGTAAGTTAGTAATTGATTCTACTGTTAAATTAGCTGCTTTTAATTCTGGTAATGCATCAGATGTAAGCATGTCCTTATTAAAGATATCCTCACACTGGGTGTTTGCAAACAAATCAGCTGCTGGTGCAAATAAGTCTTTTGTCGCATTTTCACCAAAACCGCTAGCTTGAGCTTCTGCAGCAGATTGATTTTGAGTGGTAATAATTGAAACTAATCGAAGAAGAATAAATAGAAGACCTATCGAGATAATTGCTATAAGCGTTACGTTAAGGTATTTTATAGATTTTTTCATAGGCAAATTAAAAATTAAATACAAAATAACCTTATCAGTAATTTTATTTCATTACAAGACTTTAATGCCCACCCATCATGTCATGAATTCCCTGTTCAAAAATTCTAAACTGCTCTTCATGGGAAATAGTTGCTTCGTTGTCTCCAGCTTGAAAGCCATAGTAACCAAACTGTGAATGGTTTCCTCCTGGAATTTCTGTAAATGTAGAATATTTTGAAGGAAGATTTCCTCTTGTATTGTCCCAAGTTTGCTTTGAAAAGACTCCATCATTTGTCCCTCTAAAAGATGTGATAAGAATGTTTGCACTACTAATATCTAGGTCTGAGTACGCAGCGAGAAGCGAAAGACCTTTAATATCTGAATCATTAATGTGATTTTTAACATACTTAGCAGCCATTGAACCTCCTAGCGAGTGCCCTGCTAACACCCAATAGTGAATATCTTGAAACTGGTTTCGTACCTCATCTGCTTTTTCTATACCAAAGATTGCTAAATTTAGAGGCATTTTTACTATTACACAAAGATGCTGTTCCTCAGCTAGATACTGACAAAGAGGGGCATATGCTCTTGCATCAACTCCTCCTCCAGGGTAGAAAATAACTCCAGAATTGAAGTCTTTTGTTGGCTGGAAAGTAAGAAAATCACCTTCTGTTACTATGTAATCTTTCGTTGAGACTAATGAATCTAGTGCTTCTGTTTGTGGCTTGTATGGATTATTTGTCCAAATCAAAAAAATTGAAACTCCTAATAACATCAATATGGCAAACCCACCCGCAAAATACTTTATATTTTTCTTTTTAAAAATCTTATTCATTGTCAGAAGTTTAAGTTTAAAAATTTAATAAACTCTTCATTATTAAATTCAAGTTCCACCAAACCACCTTTAGGGATGTAGTTTACTTGGGATTCAAGTTTTTTATTAATATCAAAATCTATTTTCTGAACTTTGAGTAAAAGAAGCATTAAAGGATCTCCATGGCTTACAAGAAGAATGGTCTTACCTTTATTTTCTCTAAGAATTTTAGTTAAAACTCTTTGGATTCTTTCTTCAACAGTCTCAATAGATTCTCCTCCATGAGATAAATGAAATTTATCTACGTAAATACTATTTTCTGCAACAAGTTTTTTATATTCAGATTCATTAATATTTTCGTATGGACTATCAATTTCAAGAAGATCCTCTTCGTAATCAATCCCTACTTTTAATATTCTGGAGTAGATGTCCGCAGTTTCTGCACATCTTCTTATTGGACTTGAGTAAATCTGTGAGATATCAAAGGAAAGCAACTTTTCTGCATTTTTTTCAATCTGATCAATACCTTCTTCTGAAAGTGAGACGTCATTACTTCTGAAGGGAATGAGTGATTGCGGATTTAGATATTTTCCATGCCTAGCTAGGATGATTTTTGTCATAGTTACATTTTACACGAAAAACTTTGCTTTACTCAAAAGGCTTCGCTTTATTCAAAAAGCTGCGCTTATTCAAAATCATCACTTACAGCAGCGGCTTCTTGTATCGCTGTAATTATATGTGAGACCTGAGAATTAAAACCTTCCTGTATCATCATCTTGCTTTTAATTTTATCTAAAGCATGTAAAACAGTTGTATGGTCTTGTCTATTTAAGAATTTAGCAATCTCTTCTAGTTTGTAATTAAATTCTTCTCGTAAAATAAACATTGCTACTTGCCTTCCTAAAGCCAACTCTTTTGTTCTTCTTGGACCTTTCATATCTTTTACAGTAATACCAAAGGATTTTGAAACTTCCTTTAGGACTTTAGGAACTTTTACCTGTTCTCTTCTTGTTTTTGCATCTCTTCCAATTGTGTGCGCAACTTCTTCTAAAGTTAAATCTCCCTCTGGTTTCATTTGATTAAACAAGGCAACTTTTTGAAGAGCACCTTCTAATTCTCTTACATTGTCATTAACTGCTTTTGCAATAAATTCTAAGATTTGTTGTTTTAAATCGTAACCAGATGAATCTGCTTTTCTTTGTAGAATTGCTAATCTAGTTTCGTAATCTGGTTGTGCAATTTCTACTACCATTCCTCCTTGCATTCTGGATCTAAGTCTAGACTCGAGGTTTTGAATATCTTCTGGTCTTCTATCTGCAATTAAAATAACTTGTTTTCCCGCGTTATGAAGTTCGTTGAAAGTGTTAAAAAATTCAGTTTGAGTATTAACCCATTTTGAAATTAACTGCATATCATCAATTATTAAGATGTCTATCTGCCTATATTTCTGCCTCATTTTGTCTGAGTTACCTGACTTGATTCCCTTAACCATGTCGTTTAAGAATCCTTCTGAAGAAACATAAAGTACT
>JBLGEO010000078.1:0-8679 GCA_047445235.1 Candidatus Dojkabacteria bacterium
ATCAAATGTAGATCCTTCAAGCTTAAATTATATAGAAAAGTTTGATAAAGGCTATATAGATGGGACTTCAATTTTCTTGAATGAAGGATATCTTCCAGAAGAATATGGTAATAATGCAGTAAGATTAGGACAAATATCTGGTAAATTGGGACTTGAGATTGCAACTAAAGCTAAGATATTTCAAGAAAAAATGTGCATATATTCTCTTAGTAATATAAGTGATTTTGAAAAAGAAAAAATTTATCCTGATAACAAATCTCTAGAAATTTTATCAGGAGATGAAAGATTCATCTTCTCCAAAGAAGCCTTGTATACTGAATTACTGGGCTTAAAAAGAGCTATAAAATATTTTGAATGCGATAATATCTCATTTTCAATACCTGCACTAAGAAATTATGATAACTTTAAGAAGATTCTATTGAATATAGATGATTTCAGTTTATTTTCCAAAGATGAAAAGATACCAGTTTTCGCTGAAATAAGTATCCCATCAATCTTATTTACCATAAATCAATTCACAGATAAGGATATTGCTGGATTTTTAGTAGATTATGATATATTAATAAGGCTTTCTGTTAATAGAGAGAATCTCAGAGACTCAGACCATGATGTAGCTTATGAACAAGTGAAGATTATTGCAGAAAATGCAAAGAGAATAGGAATCCCAGTTTATATAAAAATGTTTGATATAAATAAAATTGCTTTGACAAAGTTACAAGAGTTAGACCCTACAGGATTTATATTTTCAGCATTTCCAGAAGAGGCAATTACTGACATATTATGAAATTCTTCTTGGGAGTTCTACCATCCTTCGAAATGAGGTGTTATAATTTCCTGCAATTATTCTTTACTACAGCTCTTAATATACTTGAGAATTGAATATGTTTCGATTTGAAGTATTTATAGAGAATATGGGTCGGTAGCTCAGTGGTAGAGCAGTCGCCTCTTAAGCGATTGGTCGTGGGTTCGAATCCCACCCAGACCACTTTCAAAATATGTTTTTCGTTTACATCCTATATAACTCCACAATTGATAAGTTTTACATAGGTTACACAAGTAACCTTGAGTCTCGCATTCAAGACCATAACTCCCAAGGACATAAATCTAAGTACACACGCAAACAAATTGGAGAATGGGAAATAGTCTATAAGGAAGAATTCTCTGATAAAACAACTGCATTAAGAAGAGAGAATGAGATTAAATCTAAGAAGAGTAAAATCTACATTCAAAGACTAATTGAGAGCAGTCCCGCATAGCGGGATTGGTCGTGGGTTCGAATCCCACCCAGACCACTTTTATGACCTTACCACCTAATTTCCTCTTTTAGCAGTTACTCATTTCCCCAAGTTACATACTCCAATACCTGGCAGTTTTAGAAGTTAAGGGTTTCGAGTTACTAGTTGAATAGCATGAGATTCAACTCCCAACACGTAACACGAGTGACTGCTGCACGACCAGTAGTGCCACTCTGATTTATGTTGATCGCCAGAAAATTGTTATAGGTGGTAATATCATAAATTTTGCTATAGACTGTATTAAATGAATACTGAATTTACACCACAAAACCTTCTGAAATCATTAGTTGATAAATTTTCTAAGAGTGAAGAAATATTCTTGATTGCTACTTTTGGTTCTGCAATAAACAACGAAATGGATGAGTATTCTGATGTTGACATTATTATGTGTTCTAATGATATGGCTACAACTTATGGCCATTATAGAGACACAATTGGATCAATTTCTCCGGTCACAGCAGTTTCTTCTTTCTACTACGATAAACCAAATGTAATTAGCGAGGTGATATATTTAAAAGACTTTAAGCCTTATCAAAAGATTGATCTGACAATTGTTCCATATCTTGGATACTTATCTGAGTTTAATCCAAATGTATTTATCCTTTTTGAGAATCAAACTATAGATAGAACTTTAAAAAGAGGAATTGTGCATAAAAATAAACCTGTTGAGACTTTAGATACATGGATGACAAACTATATGTCCTTGGTTATTGGATTTGTAAAAACATACAAAAGACAAAATATGGAAATGTATAGATACTGGGATTTAGTTAAAGATGCAATGATTGTACTAATGTTTGAAAAGTATAGTAGTTGGAGCAAACAGTACGATAGACCTCGACTAAGTTCTTCCGAATTTAAGGATTTATTCTATAGGAAAATAAATAAGAACGAGTTTGATTTACTAACTCAAGCCATGCCCAGAAATGGAGTACTTGATTTAAGACACAGCTTCTTGGTTTCTTTTTACCTATTTAGCGAACTCCTTGTAATAAAATCCAATACTCTTAAAGAGTATATAAATGTTGAATTTCTAGATTATATAAAAAACTTCTTACAGTCAGAATTAAAATAACTTCCAGATATTATCGAGATATAATATAATCCATTGAGATTAAATAAATATAATGAATAGAACAGACTCAACTGATCTTGTTGTTGATGGTTTTGATTCTGTAGAAAATATCTATAACGAACTTCTAGAAGCTCTTAATTTTCTTTCTGAAGAAATTGAAGATTCAGATTACTTCAATGGATTAAAACTCAATCCTAGAGTTCAGTTTCCAGAGAAAGAAAAACAACTCTTCTTTAATGTAATAAATGCTCAGGCTATAAATATAATCCCTTTTCTTCTGAAAAATATATTCGAAGGTGATGACTTAACCACACCTATATTTCTTACAGATGAAATTAGAATGATCCTAGAATCTTCAGAAGTGATTGGTGATTTTCCTCTTAGAATTGAGGACTTTTTCTTTATAGATAGAAATAATAACATAGTCATCTCTCTAAGATTTAAAGGCAAAATTTATAAACAATTAAGGTTTGATAATAGTGGAAAATGGCAGAGTACTTCATCAATTTTTTATAATAAAGATCATATCTTTGAATGCATAAGAGAAGGAGAAGAAGATCTGGTTTTTAGAGTCGTTGATAATAACGATGTTTACTTATTTAGTGATACAGCAAGAGAGAACTTCGATAGAATGGAAGTTAAAATATCAGATACTGGATTTTCATCATCCCTAGTAAGACAAACCGTTACTGATGACTCTGACTTTCCAATTTGTGTAGAAGAGGTCTTAGATATTAGAAACCCACGAGCTAGGAGAATTTCTGCATATAAGGAATTTAATTCCATACAAATGCCTCAGTTACATCAGAAAATACTTGCAGTAGAGATAGTCTATAAAGATGAAGCTTCTGGGTATATTGCTAATACTAAGATTGAGACATTCGATCTTAATGTTGAAAAGTCTGAAAGTTCAGCAAGTCTATCCAAATTCGTTAGATTCTATAATGATTTGTTTGAAGAAACTTCTGGTGAGATTATTAGAAATTTACTACGTAGTGCTTTGGTTTATAGATCTGTAACTAGATCTGACTTAAAAACAAACCTACCTATCGGACTTAAGCTTCATTTAAACTACCGGTCACCCATTGATATTGAAATAAATAATGATAAAAAAGGTATGCCTTTTTCTATAATATTTATGGGTAAATGGTACAGAGTTTTCGAAGTTGCGTACTTACCATCTGAAAGGATGATTTATTACCTTGATAGAAAAAGAGAAAAAGGCATCAGCTTTAATGTTGTAGATGGCTTTCCACAAATGGTTCGTTTATCAAATATGTACTAGTTACTTTGAAGAGTCTTTTCCATATTTTTCTCCTAACTCTTTTCTAAACTTCGATAGTTTTGGTGCAATTACTATAGAACAATATCCTGCAGTTGGGTTTTTCTTAAAGTAATCCTGATGATAATCTTCTGCTTCAAAGAAATTTGTAAAAGGTGTAACTTCAGTTACAATTGGGTCTGGGAAAACTTTATCATCAGTTATTTCTTTAATTACTTCCTCTGCATCCTTTTTCTGTTCGTCGTTATGATAGAAGATCACTGATCTATATTGAGGTCCAACATCATTTCCCTGTTGATTTAGAGTTGTTGGGTTATGAGTTTTTAGAAATATTTCTACCAGCTCTTTGTAAGTAATTACAGATGGGTCAAATTCAAATTGAGTTGCCTCTGCATGTCCAGTTTCTCCAAAAGAGACATCTTCATATGTGGGATTCTCTTTAGTTCCGCCAGCATAACCAGATATAACAGGTCCAACACCTCTTACATTTTCAAATATTTCTTCAGTACACCAAAAACATCCTGAAGCAAAAGTAGCTGTTTCCATAAATTTGCAATTAAAAATTACTAAGTATAAATATTATACACCTCCTTACAATAGATAACTGGCATATGTAGTTAAAGCTTTAGGAGTTGGGGTTTGGGGGACAAACGGGTTAACTTCTAGGTATTCAGTTAGTTACCGTTTTGTCCCCAAAAAGTTTTTACAGCTCTTTTTGCTTACAAAAAGAGCGAAAGTCAATACTGAATTTAAAATCAAAGTGGTATAATTCATGCAAGCAAACGCGCCCGTAGCTCAACTGGATAGAGCACTCGTCTTCGGAACGAGATGTTGGGGGTTCGACTCCCTCCGGGCGTATTTAATAAATATGAAAAACTATAACTTTAAAGAAAAGTTAGAAGAAATATTTAACGCATCCACTTTCCAGTGCCTAGCGACTTCCTTTGACGATTCTCCTTGGGCAAACCCTCTCTGGATTAAAAAAGATGAGAGATGGAATCTATACTTTAGATCGCTTCCAGAAACATTACATATGCAAAATATTACAACTAACAAAAAAGTCTCAGTTGCAATCTATAGTTCTAACCAAAGAAAACCACTTAAAGGTATCCAAATTTTAGGAAAAGCAAAAATACTTTTAACAAAGCCAGATATTGAAGAAGCGATGGAGTATTACCTTGGAAAGAAAGATGATATGACAGCTGAAGACTATTTAAGTGAAACGAATTTTAAACTTGTTAGAATAACTCCATTAGAAATTTATATATTTGACCAAGAAGCTTTCGAGGAATCTAGAGTGATTGTTGATCCAAAGTTTTATGCATAAAAACGAAGTCGTCGAAAAAACTGCTGAGCATGTAAAGTCTTTATTTACAGGCGAAGGTTCTGGCCATGATTGGTGGCATATATTAAGAGTTTGGAATAATGCAAAGTTAATTGCAAGCAAAGAAAAGTCTGTGAACTTATTTCATATTGAGTTAGGAGCGTTGCTGCATGATATTGCTGATTATAAATTCCACGGAGGTGACGAAACAATAGGAGGTAAAACATCTGCAGAATGGCTAAAAGGTCTTGGTGTTGACGAGAATGATATTGAAGCAGTAGTTCATATTGTTGATAATGTTTCTTACAAAGGCGGAGAAATAAATAAAATAAAATCTTTTGAGGGAATGATAGTACAAGATGCCGATAGATTAGATGCCATTGGAGCTATAGGGATTGCTAGATGTTTTGCTTATGGAGGAAATGTTGGACACGAAATATATAACCCAGATATAAAGCCAAGTTTGAACATGTCTAAAGAGGAGTATAAAAAGCACAAAAGTACTCAAGTTAATCACTTCTACGAAAAGCTTCTTAAGCTTAAAGATTTAATGAATACAAAATCTGCAAAAAGAATTGCACAAAAAAGACATGTGTATATGGAAAAGTATCTACAAGAATTTTTAGCTGAGTGGGAAGGGAAGAGGTAGTTTCGCCAAGAGTTTGCAACACTTACTGGCTAATGATAAAATCCCCTAATTAAATTTTAGATAGCAGTTATGATTACTTCCAGTGCCGATAACTCAATGACAAATACTTCAGACTATATTTCTGAGGGGAAATTACAACTTATCTCACAAAGGTTACAGGACTTAATTAAAGCTAGAGAAGGGCAAGTAAGAACATTAATTCAGATTGCATTTAAAGGTAGAGATGAATTTCTGCAAAGAGGATTTAAGTTAGATAATAGGCAGCCAATGCCAGAAAGTACTATTTTAGAAATTTCTAGATTTATTGAAGACATTCTTCTTACTACTCCTACCCTTAACGAAGAACGTTCTGATGCACTAATAAATGATCCAGTATTAAACGAATTGATAAGTCAGGCTGGCGAAAACTTTCAAGATGAAAGAATTACAAAGTTATTAGCAATTGCAAATTCAGGTGAAGAAATTGTTCCTTTTGAAGTAGCGAAAGCAATTTATGATTATCTTTTTTATAAAGGTCATAGCAGCAGAGGTATATATTTATCTACCTTCGAGAATAAACTTACACAAGTACTTATGTACAATAAAGTTACTGATCCACATGTTCAAAATATGCTAGATATATTCCATAATATGACTTGGCAATATGGCCGTATAGATTAAACCATTCTGGTAAATCTTCCTCTTTCTAGTATAATTTTAAACTATGAAAGACGTAACCCTAAACTTCCTGGATTTAGAGACAACAGGGACAAACCACACAAAAGACCGAATAATCGAAGCATACGTTACTAAGGTTCGAAATAACGAGACTTTGGATACCTTCCATACCTTCTTAAACCCTGGGTTTAGACCTGATCAGTTTATTCTAAATATGACTTCAATTGATCCAGAGGAGCTTGAGACAGCACCAGTTTTTGAAGATAAAATGGATGAGCTTTTTGAATTTCTAGGAGATGATATGCTTGTTGCTCACAATGCTAGGTTTGACTATTCTTTTTTGAAAAGCGAATTTGCAAGATACGGAATTACTTTAAAAAATAATTATTGCTGCACAGTAAAACTTTCTCGTTTTTTATACCCAGAGTTTACAAGACATAATTTGGACAGTATTATCCAAAGAATTGGTTACGCTGAAGATGGGATTAGGCACAGAGCAGATTTCGATACTGAAGTTATTAAAACCTTCTTTTATAAAGCATATGGTGAGTTTGGTCAGGAATCTTTTGAAACAGCATTCAAGAAGTCTGTAAAGCAAGCTGCTATTCCAGAGAAGATGTTAGGCAGAGACTTTACAAAGATTCCAGATACTCCAGGGGTTTATATTTTCTTAGATAAAGACGGTTTTCCTTTATATATTGGTAAAAGTATTCACTTACGAACTAGAGTAATGGATCACTTATACAACGACACTAGTTACCATAAAGACCAGCAGATAAATCAACAAATGACTGATATTAAAATAATTCCAACTGCTGGCGAGATTGGCGCGCTGCTGAGAGAATCTGCTTTAATAAAAAAGTATCAACCAGTTTACAATAGAATGTTAAAACGTAACGAGAGTATGGTTAAATTAAGAAGAATTTACGATGAGAATGGATATAGTAGGGTAAGTACCGCTAGAGAGACATCGATGGATACTAATGAGTTCCAAGATGTTCTAGGAGTCTATGGTAATGAAATTATGGTAAAGACAATGTTACAAGGCTATGCAAAAAAACATGGTCTTTGCTCCAAACTTCTTGGAACCGAGAATGGTAAAGGTGCCTGCTTTGCTTACCAATTAGGACAATGTAAGGGAGCATGTATTGGTAAAGTTTCTGCGGATGAATATAATGAACTGTTCGATAAAGTTTTTGGAATAACTAAACTTGCTTCTTGGCCATTTGAAAAACCAATTGTTATTACAGAAAAGAATGGTGAACTTGAGGAAAAATTACTTTTTGATAAATGGTGTTTTATCGGAACAGATGCAGGAACAAGTAAAGAAACAATAATTACAAAACAGCTTTTTAATTTAGACACTTATAAAATTATTAGAAGCTTCTTAGATAGAACCGATTCAATTTCGGAAGTAATATCAGAAGAGATTGGTAAATATAAGACCCTAGATTTATCAATTGATGATGTTTCGTTAATTTGATTTCTTCTTATTCAAATACCAGGAAACTATAACTATCAGAGTTATTGTTGCAAAAGCTAATACTGAAAGCATTGGAATTGTAATAAATCCTAAAAGCTTAATGTCTATTACCTCACAAGGTACTTCAATAGTACATGGTGCAAAAGAAAGAGTATTTGGAACTCCAACTGACTGTATATACACATGATATATAGCAACTAATAATCCGGGAACAGATAATATTAAAAAGAAGAGAGAATTAATCTTCTTTTTAAATAGGATTAAAATCATGCTGATTATTGCAATAGGATAATGAAAGTATCTTTGCACATAACATAAAGCACATGGTGGTAAATTAAGAATAAATTGGAAATACAAACTTCCAAACATAGAGGCGAACCCTATTAGAAATAGCAAGTAAATGTAGTCGTCTTTAAGAATTTTTAATGCTTTTGCTTTGTATTCGTTCATAGTGTTTCGGTAATATCTGTTGAAGGTCTTTTTCTATAATCTTGACCCAATACAAATATAGCACCCACAACTCCTGGGAACCAAGCAAAAACAGTTAGTATAGTTACAAATGTAACAGCTAACCATCCTTTATTTCTAACTGCATAAAATGGTGCAATGAAACACAATAGTATTAATTTTAGAGGCATAGTATGAATTTAATTTAAATATTATTCGTACTTTTTAAATAGAATGATGGTTTCTTTATTTATTAGGGCTTCTTTTGCTTTAGCACAACTATCTGGAATTATTGGCTCGTATAAATCAATTACAGCCGCGATTAAATAGCTTAAATTATTTAAAATTAGCTTAACCTTGTTTTCATCTTTTTCGGACCAGGGTGTATTATCTTGAATGTATTTATTTCCAAGTTCTGCCAATTGAAATGCTTCATCACAAGCCAATTTAATTTCATAATCGTTATA
>JBLGEO010000079.1:0-3766 GCA_047445235.1 Candidatus Dojkabacteria bacterium
GATTTAAAGTAATTGTAATTTTTAATATCTAGTCCCACTTCTTCTTTCATTTCTCTAACTAACCCATCCTCTAGGGATTCGCCTACTTCTACAAATCCTGCTGGAAAATCCCACAGACCCTTTCTAGGTTCATGGCCTCTTTTTATAAGAAGTAATTCAAAGCTTTTATTCAAGATAATTCCACAACTTGTTGGATTAGGAGTTGTGAAGTATTCGTAACCGCAATTGTTACAAACTTTCTTTACATCTGAAACATTCTCTAATTCGGCATTACATTTAGAGCAGTATTTAAAAACCTCTCTTTCATATTGAGCCATAGTTTAGTAGTCAAATTTATGAGTTTTCTCATTTTCTAAATCAAATCTTACCATTTCTCTAATTAGAGACTCAAAAGTATATTGAGGTTTCCATTTTAGAACAGTTTTAGCTTTTGTTGGATCTCCTAAAAGTAACTCTACTTCTGCAGGTCTAAAATATTTTGGATCGACTTTAACAATTTCTTTTCCAGTAGCTTTATCAATTCCAATTTCATCAACTCCTTTTCCTTTCCATTCAATATTAATACCAATTTCATTAGCGGCAAACTCGCAACATTCTCTAACACTGTGCATCTCACCTGTTGCTAAAACATAGTCATCTCCTTTATCTTCTTGAAGCATTAGCCACATCCCCTCAATATAGTCATTTGCATGTCCCCAATCTCGCATAGAGTCCAAATTTCCTAAGTATAAACACTCCTCATTACCTAATTTTATATTTGCTAAACCCCTTGTAATTTTTCTTGTTACAAAAGTTTTTCCTCTTCTTGGAGATTCATGATTAAATAATATTCCATTGCTTGCATGTATTCCATAACTCTCTCTATAGTTTACAGTTATCCAATATCCAAATAATTTACTTACTCCATAAGGAGATCTAGGGTAAAAAGGAGTTGTTTCTTTTTGTGGAGTTTCTACAACTTTTCCAAACATTTCACTTGAAGATGCTTGGTAGAACTTTGCCTTTGGAGCGTAATTTCTTATAGCTTCTAATAATCTTAAAGTACCTAGGGCTGTAACATTTGCAGTATATTCAGGAATATCAAAACTTACTTTAACCATACTCATTGCTCCAAGGTTGTAGACTTCGTCTGGTTGAATCTCTCTAACAAGTTTGTCTATTACTGATGATTCAGATAAATCTCCGAAGTGAAGGTTTAGCTTAGGAGTTGAATGTGGATCTTCGTAAATATTGTCTATTCTATTAGTGTTAAAGTTAGAAGCTCTTCTAACGATTCCGTGAACCTCGTAACCCTTCTCAAGAAGAAACTCAGTTAGATAAGATCCATCTTGTCCAGTAATACCGGTTAATAATGCTTTTTTCATTCAATTGAATTAAAATATTAAATAAATAGACATAGATTCTACTAAATTTTGTACCTAATTTTACATGATAACAGGGATAAAAAGTCAAATTAATAAACTTATAGGCTCGAAAGAGACTTATCCATCAGTCACTAAAGAGTTAAAGACTTATGCAGAAAATCTTAATAAAGACATCTGGATAAATTTTAAAGGTGAGTTAGACATAATTATGCCTACTTTCAACAGATTAAGTGTAACTAAAAGATGCATTGAGAATCTTATAAATTACAACAAAGTTAAGTTCAACTTGATAATTGTTGATAATAACTCAGATCTAAAAATGAAGAAGTATTTAAGTTCGCTCGTAAGGAAGGATATACAAGTTGTTTTTCTTCATAAAAATTTAGGTGGTTCTGGTTCCAGAATGGAGGGTTTAAAGTATTCAAAATCTGAGTTTGTTGCATTTATAGACAACGATATTTTGATCATGCCTTACTATTTAGAAAACCTTATTAACTCTCTCCAAGTTAACCCTGATATTTCCGCAGTACAGTCTAAAGTTGTATTCCCAAATAGGTTAGTACAAATAAACAGACCAGTATTTAAGGAAAAGGACGGCTGGATAGAATTCTTCGATAAAGATATTAATAAAAATTATTTAGATAGTTCGTCAGAAGTTTCAGAACCTATCGATTGGATGCCAAGTGGTGCAACAATTTGGAGGAGATCTGTATTTACAGAGGAGGGCTTCGATCCCGACTTCAACACATCTTACGAGGACAACGACTTCACTTTCAGACTGCATAATAAAGGTTACAAATTTATGAACTCGCATAAAGCTATCTGCCTTCATTTAAGCTCAGAATTTACCCCATCTAGTGTTAGTCAAGAGTATACAAAAGGCAGGTTTGGTAATGAAAATGTAATGAACTCACTAAAAACTTTCAAAGAGAAGCATGGGCTATTTCTTTCGTTTGGAGATAAAGAAGAATTTAGTAAATATATGGGTTTTGAAAACTCTAAAAAGTTAGAAGAAACTTTATTGTGATCTTCTAGTATTTACTATTCCTGTAGGACTAACGGCTGCCTGAACAATTACCTTAGATGTATCTGGAAGAGTAAATGTAACCATAGCAATATTATTTGCAATGCTAATATCTTGTTCCCATGGACCAAATCCGATCCCATCAGCACTACTAGAAACATACATTCTTCCATCTCCACCTCTTAATGCTCTAAATAAAACGCCATTAAGTTCTGAAAAACTAATATCCGAAAGAGTAAATGTGTCTTGAGTCCAAGTAGTCCATATGCTACTACCAACATCGATATACCTAGTATAAATTATACTATTAGTTCCTGTAATCCCAGAGTAAAGCTTAGTTCCGTATACTCCAAATGTCACATCCTTAAAACTACCTCCGTTTTCATCCCATGCGGACCAGGTTGTTCCATCCGTTGATACACGAGTATAGATATGATTGTCTATCCCTCTAATACTTTGGTATAGCTTAGTGTCAGCAAGAGAAGCCATAGCAACCTTTCCCATAGAGCCACCATTTTCCAACCATGCAGACCATGTATCTCCATCTGAACTGCTTCTAGTATAAATATGATTATCTACACCTCTAATTGCTTGGTAAATTTTTCCTTTAAATGTAGCCATTGTTGGCTCTCCAGGTGTTCCTCCGTTAGGAACCCACGTTGACCAATTGTCTCCGTCAGTAGTATATCTAGTATAAAGCCAGTTGTTAAAGCCTCTAATTGATTGAAACAATTTTACATCAGCACCTAACCCATCCTTCATAGCTATCATTGCACCGTCTCCTGGAGTTCCACCTAACGGATCCCAGTTTGTCCAGTTCTTACCATCCAAAGAGTATCTCGTATAGTACCAGTTATTAAATCCTCTAACGGTCTGGTAAACTCTATTTTTAAAAGTAGCCTCTACAACTTCTCCAGGAGTTCCTCCATTAGTAATCCATATATCCCATGCATTTTGGCTAACACTTGCCCATGCAGCTTGGAAGTTAGGAATTCCAAATCCAGTTTGAGTATCGTATCCCCCTGCTCCTACATCTTGTGCAGTATTTCTTAGAACGATTTTTACATCGCTAGGTTTTAAATATGTTGACTTTGCAAATAGCATTGCAGCTATAGAAGTTACTTGAGGTGAGGAAAAGGAAGTTCCAATCCAGAACTTATTTCCATATGTTGTGAAATCTCTATTTATTAATGGAGTGGACGTCCATGCATCGGCATCGTTAAATGTTTGACCATAAGCTGCGTTACCAGTACTTGCTCCAGTTCCGACTGGTGCTACTAAATCTAATCCTGTACCGTAGCTAGAATAAGAGGCTCTAGTATCTGAATTATTAGATGCTCCAACAGCAATAACGTTTGTATATAAATTTGTATAGGCT
>JBLGEO010000080.1:0-3065 GCA_047445235.1 Candidatus Dojkabacteria bacterium
TCATTATGAAACTATTCTTATCTTCATATCAACTAGGTAACCACCCTGAGGAATTAGCAAAATTATTTGGTAGTAACAAAAAGATTGCAGTAATATGCAATGCACGCGATTACGACTTTGATGAGGCTGATTATAAAAAGAAACAAGAAGAACAAGTTAGTAATCTTAAAAACATAGGACTAGATCCAGAGATTTTAGATTTAAGAAATTATTTTGGGAAGGAAGAAGAACTTAGAAATATATTAAATAAATTAGGAGGCATTTGGGTTAGAGGTGGAAATACTTTTGTCTTAAGAATTGCATATAAACTAAGTGGGCTAGATACAATAATACTTGATTATTCAAGAACAAGAAGTGATTTTGTTTATGGCGGGTTTAGTGCTGGTGTTTGTGTTTTACAAAAAAACTTAAAAGGTATAGATTTTATCGATAATCCAAACCTTGTAAAATCTACTTATAAGAATGAGAGGATTCTATGGAATGGCTTAGGGATAATTGAATATGTTTTTGTTCCCCACTTTCAATCAGACCATTTGGAGTCAAAAAATGCAAATCTAGAAGTCGAATATTATAAAAAGAATAATATTCCTTACAAGACAATAAGAGATGGTGAAGTTATTATAGAAGTAAATTAATTTTATAAATATTTATATGAGCAAAAACAACCAAACTGACCTAATAGAATTTCCTGCAAAGTCTCCAGAAGAACTTAAGGCTATCACAACTTTCTTTTCTAAAGTCTTTGGATGGAATTTTAAAGAATATGGAACAGAATATAGCGATACCCAAGGTAGTGGATTAACTTTTGGTGTTAATGCAAGTGAAAACAATAAACAATCCATGCCACTTGCTGTAATTTACGCTGAAAACTTAGAAGAAACTAAAGCGAACGTAATTGATGCTGGTGGGAAAATTATTGCAGATATTTATTCTTTTCCTGGTGGAAGAAGATTTCACTTCACAGACCCAGCTCAAAATGAATTTGCAGTTTGGGGTAAGTAACTAGATTTTACTCTTCAACATCTTTAGTTGCTTCTACAACATTTTTTGTAAACTTTTCTAGAAAGTCAGTTATAACTTCAAGTTCTCTATCTGAGTAACTATCAATCAATTCTTTATGAGCTTTCTGGACTCCTATAACCATTGACGAAGCTGCTTTTGAATATTGTCCATTGATCTCGATAATTACACCTCTTCTATCGTTCAGATTTGATTTTCTTGTAATAAAACACTTTTTCTCTAATCTATCTAACATTGTAGTTGTTGCTCCAGTTGTTAATCCTGTATACTTAGAAATTTCTGAAGGTGTAGAAACTTTGCCTATACCTAAAAGAGTTAAGCATAAAGATTCTGTTAGGCTTAAATCTAATTTTCTTGCCATTGCGTTTCGAAAAAGCATAGATGTAATACCGTTATCTCTTGTGGCCATTAATGTTTTAAATTTTAGTTCTTGGTTTGTTGACATTAACTTTATTTTAAAGTATCTTGATTATAGAGCTAATCTAAGTTAGAATCAAGTATTAATAAATTTTTACTTTTTATTCATATCTAAATATGAACGCAGAAGACAATAAGACAGGTACATTCTCAGACTTTGAAAAAGAAGCTATGAGAAATAGAGCTAAAGAACTTAAAGAAGAAGCTAAAGCTAGTAAAAACAGAGAAGTTGGGGAAAAGATGATTATAGACGCTATCAGCACTATGATCCCATCAGATAAGGCAATGGCTCAAAAGATTCATGAGATTGTTTCGAAAGCAGCTCCTCAACTTATGCCTAAAACTTGGTACGGAATGCCTGCTTACGCAGATAAAGATGGAAAAGCAGTAGTGTTTTTTCAACCAGCAGATAAGTTTAAAGCAAGATACAGCACATTAGGTTTTAACGATTCTGCAAAGTTAGACGAAGGCAATATGTGGCCAGCAGCTTATGCTTTAACTAAATTAACTCCAGAAGAAGAAAAGAAAATTATTGAATTGGTGAAGAAAGCTGTTAGCTAAGTTTCGCTAGAAGGATGACAATTTAAGAATAAATCACCACTACTCAAACCTATTATTTAGCTCATCTATTTTGACCTTAAGCTGAGACATTTTCAACTCATGATCTTCCATAAATTTATACAGAGTCTGAAGTTCATGTAGGTTCTTCTTGACTTCCTCCTCTGCATTAACTTGATCGTCTATGTCTAGCACTGTAGCTAGCCAACCAGGTTGGTCTTGAAATCTTATAGGCCTTAAACTCATTAATGTATAGTAAGGATCTCCATTCTTTTTTCTAAATCTAACTTTAAAATTATCTATAAAACCATCACTTTTTGCTAGAGTTAATGCCTTAACTCTATCTGCAGGATCGTAATATAGCTCTACTACACTGTGAAGAGCTTCAATGTCTTCTTTCTCGTATCCTCCGGGTTCCATTATTTTTTTATTGTAGATTAGTAACTTTCCATCCATTGCAGCAACTCCTAGTCCTACAGGAATCATATCGAAGATATCTTGGTATGTTTTAAGATCAATAACACTCATAGTTTGCTTTAAATCAATTTATTCTAGCAAATAAAGAAATATTTCTATAGTAGGGTTTAACTATATTCGCAATGACAAATAACTTTGTTATTATCTATTTTAATATGAACAATAACTCAAAGATTACAAAAATACACCTTTTAGTACATCCTACTTATGAATCTTTATATGTAGACCCATTCATAGAAACACATGCTATAGAAGAACAGCTTCGAATAAAATGGTGGGAACAAGCAAAGGCAGTAAGTATGTCCAGCGATTCAATTTTCATGGAGTTTACAACAGTCACTCGAGTGGAAATAGATTACCTAGCCGAGCATTATGATCCTGCAGATATCAGAATTTTGCTTGAGAAAGTTAATCGTGAGCTAAAAAGAATAGAAGGTTTTGCAGAAATGCTTGGAGATAAGTACTTTCTTTTTTCCGGAGATAAATGGCCACAGCAAATTGATTTGAGTACTAAACTTGCCGACCGTGGATTATATTTTAGTGATAACGTTATTATCTATATCGTTAAACAATTTATTGTTGTTACTTAAAGT
>JBLGEO010000081.1:0-3432 GCA_047445235.1 Candidatus Dojkabacteria bacterium
GAGCGAATTTTGCCCTAATTCTAATTGCAGTATTCGGTGTAATTCTTGTAGGAATTTTATTAAGAGGTATTGGAAAGGTTAAGATAAAAACATTAGTACTTTCACTTCTGGGTTTAACTGCTGTAGTCGCTGCTGCCTTTGTATTTCCGTTTCGAGACTATTATAAAGTATCTAGAATACCATTCGAAATGATAGTGCAGATATTTATTGTTTCAATAATTGCATTTGCAGCTATCTTTGCAATAGGTAAATTTACAAATAGATACTTAAGTAAAAATCCATGATGGCTTCAATAACACAATGGACTATTCAATTTGTATCTAGCCTCGGATACCTTGGAGTATTTATAGCTATGGCAATTGAAGCTGCCAGTATCCCACTACCTTCCGAAATTATTATGGGTATTGCAGGGTTTTTGGTTTACAAAGGAGAAATGAATCTATTGCTAGCAGGTTTAATTGGAGCTTTGGGGAATGCATTAGGATCTACTACAATGTATGTTTTGGGTAGCCGTGGAGGGAGACCTGCAATCAGAAAATACGGAAAATATGTACATATAACAGAAGAAAAATTTGACAGGACAGAAGCTTGGTTTAAAAAGTATGGAGAGAAAATGGTTTTCTTTTTTCAATTACTTCCAATAGTAAGGACTTTTATTTCTCTACCTTTAGGTATTTTAAAAGTTAACTTTGTGAAGTTTAGAATTTATACATTTATAGGAGCATTTTTTTGGTGCACTCTACTTGCATATATTTCATCTTTGCTTGGACCAGAATGGGAAAAGTTAGGTGAGTATATGAAAAACTTTGAGGTAGTTTTAGTAGTTTTGGTAGCAGCAGGAATTGGATATGTAATCTACAAGTATTTTAGAAAGAGGAAAGAGATTACTGAGTAGTGTCGGGTGCTGCCACAGAATTAATAGCTTCATCAATATCCACATTCATTTTTTCAATCTTTTTCTTTTGCAATTCATCTTCGTAGTCTTCAATCTCAGGTTTCACAACAAGATTTGCGTAATCTACAGTCATGCTGTTTTCTAAATTCTCAAGATACTTATCTACTCTATTTTTTGCTTCTGGATCTGTTGCGGAAGCTGCACTTATAAGTTCTTCATTTAAGTTTTCGAGAAGATCGGAATAAATTATTTCGAATCCTTCGTTATCTCTTAGTTTAGTAATAAGTTCCAAAGGGTAATCTAGATCTTCAATTTCACCTTCCATTTCGACAGTAAGGTTTGCTCTATCCTCTTCAAAGTCCAAATCAGAAGGTAATTTTTGTAGATCAAAGGCAACAAGAGCTACTTCTGCTAGCACAATACATCTAAGCATATACTTGGAATATTCTTTCTCAATATCTTCAGTATCATCTAATTTATATAAATTTTTTAATAGGTCTATGTCAAAAAACATCTGATTTTAGTTTATAAATAACGTTGTTTAATCTTATCTAACTTCTGAATTACACCTGCACTACCCCTAATACCATCTACTGTTAGTCTAACATATGTTTTGTTTTTGCCGGCAAAGTCTATTAGTTCTGTTAGATATTTCTGCATCATAATCTTTAGTCTGAATTCTACTCTAGTAATCTGTGCATTAATAGCTGCTGCGTCACTAGTGCCTGCCTTGGCATATAGGTTTTGCAACTGATCAAGTATAGTCCTTAGATGGTGTTGTGAGGGATATCCAATTGGCGCTTTCTTACCACCAAGTACTAAAGGAATTCCATTATCAAACATATTGTTATATTTATTTGCTATTTCGTCTAGATCTTTCTTAGCTTGTACTGCGGTCTCGCTACCCATCTTATCTATCTCGTAAACTGCTCTAGTATAGTCTAGTGAATTTTTACCAGCTATTTCTAGATCGTGATTTACTCTTTGTAGCTCATCAATATTAATAGCCATAACCTCTTTACGATTTAGATTATATAGACCAAGAGTTGCTACATTTGCTGCTTTATTCAATGCTTTATCTACCTTACTTGTAGGTGGAGTATAGTATTCAATACTTTCCTGAATCTCTGCTCTCTCATCTGCAAGTCTAAAAGTTCTCTTTAGATCTGCAGTTATTAATATGACAGCTACTGCTTTATGGCCAGCATTAGTCGGATCATAAACAACAGGTGATGCTGGAGGAAAGTCAGTCATAAGCTCAAATAAAAGCTTATATTCTGCATCTGTTAAACCTTTAAATTCTGGTTCATCCATTAAAGCAATAAATGCCAATGCTTCTTTTATTCTAGTAGAATCCAACGGGCTAGTTAAAAATCCATTTACAAAAACCCATAGGCCTCCATTTCTGACTAGTTGTGCTCTTATTTCTACACTCTTAATGATATTAAGTGTAAATGCCCTAGTTCCATGTGGTCCTGAAACAGGTCTCTTAATTGCATTAAAATTATCTGTTGCTCTTTTCTTAAATTTTGGCTGTAGGAGAACAATCTCTTTATCTGCTGTAGTTTGATCTATTGCAAATCCTTTAGCTTCGACTTTCTCTCTAAATGCTTTTGCAGTTTTTTCGGAATCTTTTTTAAATTGATCAATATTTTTTACTGCTCCGTTTATTTCTATTCCTAGCGCATCTTCTGGCCTAGTATCTAGTTTTCTTCCAATCACATTTGCTGCATTGTCTCTTGCGGAGACAATATCATTAATAAAATTATCTAAACCACCTGTAGGTAGTGCAACTGCATCATCTAATGTTTTTTGTATTATAGCTAACTCTTCGTTTTGTTTTATACCCTTTACCAATAGTAATCTTGTCCTAGCTTTTTGCAAAATAGCATCTCTATTTGTATTGTTAACAACCCCTCCAAGTGTTCTAACTTGTTCGAGCATTTCAATACGTACATCTTCAACTTCTAGTCTAATTGAGATTTGAACTCTTTCTTCTCGAGTTAATTTATTTCTTCTCAATTCGCCATTCTCATCTATCGTTTTTCTAATTATTTCTCCTACTTTATCAGGAACCTTTAGGTCTCCACTTGCTAATGAATCTAATCTCGTTTGATAAATTAGTATATCTACAACTAATCTAGCTGAAAGTCTTCTAGCAAAGTTATTCCTCTCAGTTGGTGGTGCTATCGTGGTATCCGTTAGTGGCAAGATGTCTACTACCAACTTCTCAAATCTATTAAATTCCTTGCTTGGATCTTTTAAATTAGCTGAGATTGCTTGAATAAGCCATCCTTCTGTATCTTTCAGTTCAGTTCCAGCAACTATTGTTGGTGTATTTATTAAGTCTACAAGAATCTGATAAGCACCATCTTTTTTAAGTAATGCTATAAATTCTTGAATGTTTTGATTTGATTTCCCTCCAAGAAGCTGAGAGAAGCTTTCTCTTTTATTTAAATAGGCATCTAGAACATTAGGCATATGAAAATCTACTATGTCAGCCTCTCCTAGTGCACCGCCTTTGAGTCCTGTTTTTC
>JBLGEO010000082.1:0-25844 GCA_047445235.1 Candidatus Dojkabacteria bacterium
TTCAGAGCTTGAGAAGATAATGTCGCTCGAATTTAATGTAGAGAGAAATCCAGTATACTCGTCTCGCGAAAAATCCATCTTAAAGGTAGTATTGAAATCATCAAAACCAATAAGATTTTTTGTCATTTTAATTGGACCTTTTATACCTTCAAACAAGCTTTTCTGGAAGTTCATCTGTCTTAAAGTAAGTACATCTCGAGCTTGTGTCTTATCAAATAAATAGCCATATAAGAAATCACCCGAAAGAACATCACCTTTAGTAAATAGTCTCCCATCCAACGACGATGTGTCGAAAGCTGTATCAGTCATGTGCGAGTTATTTATATACGTTTTCAGGTCATCCAAATTAAATGCTACATACCTATCTAGCCTAATTCCAACAAACCTCTGGACTTCGTCCACAACTGCATTAATTTTAGGAGTATCGTCTTCGATTGTGATATTGTTCCAAAGGCTTTCTAGAGTTACAGATTCATTGTCTATAGTTGTTAAGAAATTAGGACTAATCCCATAAATCTTAAATACAGAGTTTTTGGAGTCTACTGATACAACGTTTAAGTATTTAATATATTTATAAGAATTAAGCCTATTCTCAAATCCAATAAACAATACGTTGACTGAGGGATCGAAAGTTCGTTTTCTAAACATTGTAGTATCCTCTACTTCATATCCCTTAGGATTTACGGAAAAGAAAACATGAACTCCATAAATTCCACCAATTATTAATAGAATTACAAAGGCTATTATCATATACCCTCTTGAGTTTTTTGGTAGTGTGATTTTTGGAATAGATACCTTACCAATTGGAAGTTCTTTTTTCTTGGTAGATCTAATTGTTCTTGTGTACTTAATTATAGTATTAGAAAGCCTGGTATTTCTTAAGCTAAAATGGATTTTGTTTAAGATTGTATTATTTTTTGAACCTGGAACTCGTTTGGTCAAGTTTTTGTATTAAAAGACTATGTATTATACCCGTAAGAATAAAGGAAAACGATAGTTCGCTTTCCTTCTAATAGTACTATACAAGTGGAATTATTTCTTAGAATCCTCTTTCTTAGCTTCTTCTTTCTGAACTTCTTCTTTTTTGACTCCTACAGCTACCTCTTCTTTCTTTTCCTCGGATTTAACTTCTGCAGCAACCTCTTCTTTCTTTTCTTCGGGTTTAACTTCTACAGACTTCTTTTTACCAATGTTCTTCATTGAAAGAGAAACCTTAGTTTTTGCACCTTTGAACTTATTCTTAGCTGAATTCTGCACGTTCTTAATCTTTGCAGTAAACCCAGGTTTTGCTTCTTTAACTTCTTTTACAACAACTGCCTCTTCTATTTTTACTTCTGCTGGCTTTGGCTTTTCTTCAAGCTTCATATTTTCATCGTTAGATTTCCAATCTAAGTTTATATCTAGGTTAGAATCCTTCTCTGCTCTTGGATTAGCTACTTTTAATTGTAAAGATATTTTAAAACCGTCTTCGCCAATAAAATTAACGATTGGTACATTAACTCCACCTAAACTAGATGTCTCTTCGTCTGAGTGCATATAGAAAACATGCTCATCCTCTGCTTCTGGTCTTACTATAAGATAGAAAATCAATGCAGGGAAGTTTAAGAAAAGTACTAATAGGAAAAATATTAAAGCTAAATGCATAGCTTTAAATCTCTTTTTAGCGTCATTATAAACCCATACACAAATTAGAATCCAAAGTACCAAAAGGTAAATTACTACGAAGATTAGAATTTTCTGAAAGTCAATTGAAAGAATACTATTGAGAGCATCCATCTTTTAAAAAATGATAATTAAATTAGCTAGAAGAATTGTAACAGGTTTATTATTTTTTGTGTATATCAAAATATGTGATTCATAAATACCGAGGAAGGGACTCGAACCCTTACATTCTTTGAGGAATACCAGATTTTGAGTCTGGCGTGTCTACCAATTCCACCACCCCGGCATTTATGAATCACATATTTTAAACTAGTCCTGATAGTCGCTTTGTTCTACATCGAAGTACTTCTGTTTTGCACCCATGAATTTTAACTTAAATCGGCCTGTAGGTCCATTTCTATGCTTTGCTATAAAGACATCCACCTTTATTTCTGCTTCTTGCTCCATAGAATCTTCGCCCATTGTCTCTCTACCTAAGAAAATAACTAAGTCTGCATCCTGTTCAATACTTCCAGATTCTCTAAGGTCTGATAACTGAGGAATCTTATCAGGTCTATTTTCTACAGCTCTATTTAGCTGTGATAATGCGATAATTGGGATATTTAACTCTCTGGCTAGAATCTTTAGTGCTCTTGAGATCTCTCCTACCTCTTGTGATCTATTATCCATTCCAGCCTTACCTGTTCCTTGCATAAGCTGCAGGTAGTCGATGATGATTAGGTTCAAATCGTGTTCCATCATTAACTTTCTTGCCTTGCTTCTAAGCTGTGTAATGTTAATTCCTGGAGTATCATCAATGAAAATTTTTGCATCCGCAAGCTTTCCTGCTCCTTCAGAGTACTTCTTGAAGTCATCATCACTCATCTTTCCCATTCTTAAGTTCCATAAGTTAACAAGAATTTGTTGCGCAAGCATTCTCTCAATAACTTGTACTGCAGGCATTTCTAAAGAAAATATTGCAACAGTCTTCTTTCCATTAACAGCAATATGTCTTGCCATATCAAAACTGAATGCAGATTTACCGACAGATGGTCTAGCAGCAAGGATAATTAGGTCAGAGTTTTGAAGTCCTCCTAATACTTTGTCTACAGCGTTTAATCCTGTTGGCATTCCTCTTAGTGCATCTGGGTTCTTAGCCATTTCGTCAGCTCTCTTCATCTGCATTTCTAATAACGTTGCAGAATCCATAAAATCTGTTTTTGCGGTATCTTTAGAGATACTGAGTACATTCTTTTCGATAGAATCTATAACATCATCTATCTCATTTGTTGCATCTCTTGAAAGCTTCTCTAGTTCACCACTATAGGATATTAAATGTCTTCTAATGGAAGTTTCTTTTACAATATTTGCATACTCCTCTACATTTGCCGAAGTAGGAATTGTAGAGACAATTTCGGATATATACTCTGCTCCACCAGCTTGTCTTATCTTATTCATCTTAGATAGCTCGGCATTTAGAGTAATCAAGTCGATTGGTTTACCTTTGGTATGAAGTTTGACTATCACTTCGAAAAGCATTTGGTGCCTTGGATCGTAGAAATTTTCTGGTCGTACAATTTCTATTACCTTGTGAATTGCTTCGGTATCTATAAGAATTGAAGCTATTACAGCTTTCTCGGCATCAATATTTTGTGGTGGAACTCTTAGATTTTCCATCTAGAATTGTTAGTTTAGACTCAATACTTCTGAAATTGAATTCTCGTCTTCTGTTTGATCGAAGTCGCTATCTTTAAATTTGAACTGTTTAGCTTTCATAACTTCGTTAACTCCCATTTTCTTTGTTCCTGCATCGTCTAATTCTACTCCAAACAATATGATTTTAGATGGATCAATCTTATTTGAAGCATCTTTTAAGTTTTCTGTGAAGGAAACAACAAGCAAGTCAATAAATGGCAAAGACTTTATCCATTCATAAATATCCTCGTGTGGCTCTTGAATGTATAGAACTTTTACATTATCTATATCAAAAAAAACTCCATTTGCAAATCCGCTTTTAGATTCTCTTCCAATCTCTTTAGTTACTATCTCTACTCCGCCTATTTCAAATTCTCCTGGTCTTTCTACTTTCTCCACTTTTCCGTCATGAGTTACCTCAATAACTAAGTTATTTTCCAGTTTAGTAACTTCTAAACTTACTCCATTCTCTTGTGAGTTTAAAACTAGGTTTTTGCTGCTTTTGCTGATTTGCATATTTCTCGGATAAAATTTAATCTTTCGCTTTACTAATTCACGTTTAGTAGATATAATTGTAGCACTTATTAACGGTATTTATATGAAAAAAGGAATTCACCCAGTATTTTACAAGGAAGCTCGAATAGTTTGCAATAGCTGCAATACTGTTTATACTCTAGGATCTACAATTCAAGAATTGAAAGTTGAACTTTGTTCTAACTGTCACCCATTCTACACAGGAAAAGAGATCTTAGTCGACAGAGAAAACCTTGTTGAAAAATTCAACAAAAAGAAAGACTTAGCAGTTAAACTTGCAAAAGAAGCTCCTAAGAAGAAGGATAGAAAATCTAACAAGGTTTCTACTCCTGGACAAATATCTCTAAAGGATATGCTTTCATCTATTAAATAACTTAAATCTTAATGAGCGTAAGCGAGTTCTAGGTTTAAGTTATCCTGAGTGAACGCAGCGAATCAAAGGATCTAATTATTGAATTAGAAAAGGCCCTGCAATAAAATGCGGGGCTTTTTGTGTTAAAGTATTGAAGATAAATAAATAGGCTGTAACACGGCCTGGTCAAAATGTGTTGCCTGATCGGAGTGAAGGCATATAAATATAGAATCGTAAATCCGGCCCAATATGAATGAAGATATAGAAAAAATCAAAGAGAAAATTAACTTGGAAAGCCTACAAGAGAGTTTTGACAAACACTCTGCTGAGCTTACTGCTATCACAGATTTTAATAGCGAGGCTTATGTAATGAAGATTAAAGAGTTTAACGAATCTCAAGAACTTCTTGAGTCTTTTATATTAATGACTAAGCTTGAAGTTGAGTTGAATTCTAACGAAGAAATGATTAATGACCCAGAAATGGGTGACGTGGCTAAAGAAGAAAAAACAAGAATTTTAGAAGAACTAGAAAAGGCTGTAAGTGATATAAAACGATTGACTCAAAAACCTTTAACTCACGATGAAAGAAAGGCTATTATTGAAATAAGACCTGGAGTTGGAGGTGCTGAAGCCAGTCTTTTTGCAGAAGATCTTTTTAAAATGTACACAAAGTACTGCTCTATTAAAGGTTTGCAAGTAGATATTTTTGCAATTGATTACAACCAAGATGGTGGAATTAAAGAAGCAAACTTATTAGTAGACGAACCTGGTAGTTTTGGACTTCTCAGATTTGAGAGTGGAATCCATAGAGTACAAAGAGTTCCTAAAACCGAGGCTTTGGGGAGAATTCACACATCAACAGCATCTGTTGCTGTTCTTCCAAAGTTTGAAGCAAAGGATATTAAAATAAATCCAAGTGATATTAGAATAGACGTTTACAGATCTAGTGGTCCAGGAGGACAGTCTGTTAACACAACCGACTCTGCAGTTAGAATTACTCACTTGCCTACTAAGATTATTGTGACTTGCCAGAATGGTAGATCTCAGATAGAAAACAAGGCAACAGCAATGTCTATTTTAGCTTCTAAACTTCAGGAGATTGAAGATAAACAATACGAGCAAGCCGAAAATAAGATAAGAGGTGAAGCAATTGGAGATGCAGACAGATCTTCTAAAATTAGAACTTACAACTTTCCACAAGGAAGAATTACTGACCATCGAATTGGAAAATCTTGGTTTAACATCGAGCCTATAATGAATGGTGAGATTGAAGATATTATAAATTCAACGAATACTGAGTTAAGGGGTAATTAACCTCAAGGAATTTACCACCCATTCTACTCTCCTGATATAAAGCTTGTAGACGTTGCGTTCATACAGGTATTCCATTATAATTCCCGAAACTTTTTATGATTTACTAATGTTACCCAACGAGCAATTAGATCTACAGAAAACACTTCCGAATTATTTTGAGATTCTTAAGTTCCCTTACTTAATAATTAATTACGGGAAAGAAACCAAGTCTGCGAAGGAGAAAGCAACTCTTCTAGCCATGAATCGTGAACAAATCCTTATAGATTCCGTTAAGGCTGGAGTTCTAGATATCATTGAATCAAGACACTTCGAAAATATAGATATTTTTCCAATCATGACTATAACTGGAACGATGTATGGAAGAGTTGATAAGTGGGGTAACCCTCACACAAATATTGTGGTTAGTTACCCAGGTACAAATGGCATTACTGATGATGAAAAATTTTTAATAATGAGCCTTATTAATAAAGAACCATACATAAGCAGAGAACCTAAAAAGCCATTAGACTCAAAGAATCTAGTTCTAGGTGGGAAATCTAATGTAAAAGTTGAAACTATTGGACTGCAACCAGGCTATATTGGCCCGCTATTTAATTACAATGCAGAAGTACTTCCAATTTCTTTAGAAAGAGCTTTCTGGGATGACCACACTCATAGGCCCTACTCTTACGCGTTATATGAGATTGCACTTAATAATACTACTGGTCTGATTATCAAACCTACAGCATTAAGAGCAATTAGAAAAGTCTTCTTTCCACAAAGGCAGATCTACTCAATTTTAACGGATGAGGTTGGAATCCCAGCCCCTAGAGCAGTAGGAGAAGGATAAAAAAAACTCCCAGATTTCTCCGGGAGTTTGTGTATTTTCTGAAAATTTTATTTCAATAAATCCAATGCTTTTATAAGTTGATCGTCTCCTTTCCCAGCTTTGAAGTTATCTAGGTTAAAATCTATCGCAAAATCGGGCGTAATTGGCTTTTCTGCCGTCACTTGTCTTCCAGTTGGAGATAACCACTTCTGGAATACTAAGATTAAAATAGAGCCATCTGAGAAGTTATCTAGTATTTGTTGCTCTACTCCTTTTCCTACTGTTGGTTTTCCGACAACTTTACCTCTACCATTATCTTGAACAGCTGCAGTAAAGATTTCTGAAGCAGATGCACTTCCCTCGTTTACTAATACAACTAAAGGCATATCTTCAAACTTTCCAGTTCTTTGATCTTTATAAACAACAGTAGGTTGATTCTTTTGAGATTCCTGCATTAAGATTGTTCCAACTTTAAAGAAATCGTCCATTGCATATCTAACAGATGCAACATATCCTCCTGGGTTGTTCCTTAAGTCCATTATTATAGATTTTGGCTTATCAGCAGATGCCATTATTTTGCTTGTTGTGTCGTCCCAAGCTTTATTAAAGTCTTCTGGAGTTTTGTCAATCCATTGAGAAACTATTATTCTGTAAACTCCGTTCCCCTCGTACTTATACTGTATATTTGATACTTCAATTTTTTGTCTAGTGATAGTAAAGTCTTTTGTTTCAGATGTAGAAGTTCTAAAAATTTTTAGTTTTACATCTGTTCCAGCTGCTCCCCTTATCTTTGTAGCAACTACATTTGGAAGTTGGCCATCAACCTTCTGACCGTCAACTTCTAAGAAAACATCTCCAGATAAAATCCCTGCTTTCTCTGCTGGATATCCGGATAAGACAGTCTCTGCTTCTGTGTAGTTATTATTGAATTTTAGAGTTACACCAATACCTTCAAATGCTGGGTCTTTTGCTGCTGTATATGCTTTAGCTTCCTCTGGAGAAAGAAAACTTGTGTACTTATCGTTTAAAGATGAGATTATTCCCTTTGCAACACCAGTTGTAAGGTTTGCGTCTGATGGTAAATCGCCAATATATTTATCTTTTATTGTTTTAATTAAGCTATCAATATATGCTTGATCGTACACACCTGTAGTAGTTGTTGTAGACTGGTAGTTTGTTTGGGACTGCCTAGATGATGTTAGAGCAAGTGTAATTAAAGCACCAATTCCTATTCCTAAAACCAAAGTTATAGTTATTAGGGTTGGTAATACGTGAATTTTAGAATGAGTTCGATTATATTCCTCTATTTTTTCGTTGATCATGGGATTAGTAATAAAAAAGCCGCTTAGGTAAGATAACCTAAACGGCTTAGAAATTCAATCGAATATCTTAAACGTATTGTACGTATGGGATTAATGCAATGTACCTAGCTCTTTTTATAGATATAGCTAATTTTCTTTGGCATTTTGCAGAAACTCCAGTCTTCTCTGTTGGAAGAATTCTTCCTCTAGTAGTTATAAATTTCTTTAATGTTTGAACATCTTTGTAATCAATCTTACTTGGATCTCCATTGAATGGGTCTGCAGGTTTTACTTGCACCATTACTCTCTTCTTTGTTTTCTTCTTTTGCATCTTGTTATCTTTTAATTAATTAGAATAAATCTTCGCTTTTAAATTCGTCTTTGTCTGCTTCTTCTGCAGGTTTTACAGGAACTTCTGTTACTGTTTGAGGTTCAACATGTAGTTCTGGTTCTGAGTGATCTGAATGATCCATCCCCTCTTTTGCTGCATCAATTCCTACTCCTTTCTTTCCTTTACTATCTAGTAAGTACATGTCGTTTAATTTGATTTCTGTTCTGTAAAATTTCTTTCCATCATCACCATCAAATACTCTGTTTCTTAATTCTCCTTCTGCATAAACCAACATTCCAACATCTAATACCATTGCACAAATTTCTGCTAATTTATTAAATGCTATTAAGTTATGGTACTCTGCTTTCTCTTTAATTTGTCCATCTTTATCTTTCCAGCTTGTGTTTGTAGCTACTCCGAAAGAACAAATCTGAACTCCTCCTGATGTTTCTTTTAAGACTGGGCTTCTTGTTAAGTTTCCGATCAACATTACTTTGTTTAGGGATCTTGACTTTGACATATGTAATCAATAATGAAAAAATAAATTTTTTACCAATTAAAATATATTAAAGTGAATCTTCTGTAACTCTTAAAAATCTAAGTACATCTGTATTTAGAGTTAAGGCTCTGTCAAAAGCTGATACGTGCTTTGGGCTCATATTTAACTTTGCAAAGATATAAAAACCTTCTTTATTATTTTTTATAGAATACGCTAGAAGTCTTTTTCCTAAGAAGTTCAACTTACTTAATTTTCCGTCTAAGTCTGTTACAGCTTTCTCTATTTTTGCTACTACCTTTTCTTTAATTTCTTCGTTGCTCAAAGGCTTTACAACTAATGCTAATTCGTACTTCATAATAAATGTAACTTTAATAAAATATTCAAATACGGTGAATTATACTATAAACACTGTAAAAAATCCAAATGACAAATCACAAAATCCAAAACAGGCTATTGAAGATTTGGCATTTATGATTTGATATTTGAATTTAGAACTTCACTCTACTTCTTAAAGAGTCACCTAGAGTCTGGGATGAAATGAATTCTATATCAGAACCACTGGAAATACCCTTTGCAAGCTGACTAAATTCGATATCTGGACTGCCCTTGGAAATCTCGCTTTTAATATACATGCTTGTTGAATCTCCTTCAATAGTTGGATTTAAAGAAAAGATAATTTCCTTTACCCCTTGATCATTCCGAACTCTACTAAATAAAGATTGGATATTAATATCACTTACTCCGATTCCGTTAATTGGTGAGATTAATCCTCCTAAAACATGATAAACTCCTTCAAAACTGCCTGAAGATTCAAAGTTATATAAGTCTAAAGAATCCTCTACAACCATTATCACTGTTTTGTTTCTTTTCTCATCAGCACAAATTTCACAGACTAATTCGTCAGTAATATTACCGCAAACGCTACATTGCTTTATTGAAGCAAGCGAGTCTTCTATTGCACTAGAAAGCTTTTTAGCTAATGGCTTTGCATTAACTGTAAGGTACAAAGCAAGTCGATTAGAAAGCTTTGGGCCTACTCCTGGCAGGCTCGCAAAACTATCCGATAAGTTTAAAATTTGTTTTGGTAATCCCATACTATTCTGAGAACATGTCCTTTAACTGATCCATACTAGTATTGTTTCTTAGTTCAGCTTCTAATCCTTTTCTTGCATCTTCATTGGCGTGCATTACATTTTTCTCAATTAATCTTGCAATTTTCTCTACGAGCTTATCATCCTCGATTCCTAGTTCTGACTTTAGTTCTGGTCTACTTACTTCTGCCTTTTTTGTAGCATAAAGACCATCTATAATAATTCCTAGAGAGCCTCCTTTACCTACTGCTTTGATTGCAGACATTGAGCTTCTAGCTTTCATTGCTTTTTGAATCATCTTACCTGTGTCGAAAATACCCATACTATTTAATTAATAATTAATAAGATTTTAATAAACTACAATAAATTCGCTACTAATTCCGTATTATCTACTTCTTGAGCCGCCTCCTCTGCTTTAATTTCTGCTACAACCTCGCTTACAGTTTTATGTACTGGCAGATCCGTTACCTCTCCTAAAATAAACTCCACTGATTCTAAACCTTCAGAGACTTCTCTAGTAACGGTAAGTATAAAATTAACATGCTCAGGCTTATTAAGTAAAGCTATATTAAATTTAGAGCTGGTTATAATTTTAACCGATGTTCCATCAATTACTATATTAGAACTATTTAAAACTGCCTTAAATCTTGGCGAAATGCTACCAGATCTGCTTATTAGATGAGTTTTAAGATCTCTAGTTGTCGGGGGTTGCGAGTTATGGGTTACGGGTTGAGATCCATATTCTGCTTCCTTATCAGAAACAACCTTTGGTTGAGGCTTATCATTTCGAGGTTCCTGTATTTTGGAACTTGCTACCTGTTCCCCCTGGCAAATTCTTATTATTGCGATCTCAAATACAGTCTTCTTGTTGGGAAACTCTTTCATTTCTCTCTTAGCTATTATTAATTGTCCGGTTAGCTGCATAAGTCTTTGTAGTAAGCTTCTATTATCTGCGTTTTTAAGTAACTCTTCTCTTAACTTATCTAGTAGTTGATCTATTAGAAAGTTTAAGTCTCCTCCATTTTGTGATATCAATTCCACTAATTCCATTGAAGTTCCTAAATTCTTTTCTAATAGTGCATTTTTTAACTTAGTAATATCTTCGTCTGAAATTAGTCCTAAAATTCTATAAACACTTTCCATAGTTACTCCGTTATTTCGGCTCATGACCAATACTTTTCCAAGCAAAGACTCTGCATCTCTGTAGCTACCTCCAGATTTTTTATAAATAACTTCCAAAACATCATCGGCAATTTCCAAACCCTCTTGCTGACAAATTATTTTTAATTTAGAAATTACTTCATCCGAAGAACCCAGAGCAAAATCGTACCGCTGAACTCTAGATAATATTGTAATTGGAAGCTTGTGTGGCTCTGTTGTAGCAAACATAAAAACTACATGTGCTGGTGGCTCTTCCAATGTCTTCAAAAGCGCGTTGAAAGCCTCTTTAGTAAGCATGTGGGCTTCGTCTATAATGTAGATCTTCTTTTTTAGCATACTGGGCACAAAATCGACAGTGGTCTTTAAATCCCTTATCTCATCTACTCCTCTATTTGATGCCGCATCCATTTCTACAACATCTGTTGTTTGCATCGAAGAAATGGCTAAACAATTAACGCATTCGTTACAAGTGTCATTGTTTTTATCGAAGTTTAAGCAATTAATTGCTTTTGCATAAATTCTTGCTATAGAAGTTTTTCCTGTTCCTCTTGCACCAGTAAAAAGATATGAGTGAGAAATCCTGTCCTGTTTGACTGATTCTTTTAGAGTCTCTACAATCTCTTTCTGCCCGATAATTTCCGAGAAAGATCTTGATCTATATTTTCTGTAAAGTACTTCTGCCATTGGGTAGTTTTGAGTTCAAATTTGATAGTAAAGAGATTATAAATGATTAGGGAGAAATTACAAAATAAGAATTTTTGGGACTGGATTTACAAGCAGAGTCAACATTTGATCGAGGCCGTGCTACGTCCTAGCAATTTAGTACCATTCTGAGCGGAACGCAGTGAAGTCGAATGGATCCCATTTTGAAACCACATATCGGGGATCCTTCGACAAGCTCAGGATGAATTAAGTGTGAGCAAAGCAACCAAAGAACGAGCATGAATCTATAAGGAAGGGTGGTAACGGCTTCGCCGTCTAGAGATTAAAAAAGACCCTTTCGGGTCTTTTAAATTACTATTGTATTTGAAATAGTTTCTTCCTTAAACAAAAAGGCGAAGCCTTATTTGTTTCTATTTCTTCTTGCTGCGGATCTTCGTCTTTTCTTCATCTTAGCCCAAACCTTTTTAGCTGCGTGCACTTTAGCTGTCTTAGGAACGAAGAATCTTAGTTCTTCTCTCTTTTCCAAAACACCTTCTCGTGTTGCTTCTCTCCAAAGTAACCTTAGAGCTAAATCAATTGACATATCGTCGTGTACAACTACTGACATAATAAATTTCTAATTAAATATTTATAAGCTCAAAGATTTTAGCAGATTAGATCTGAAATGTCATCATCTACCTAGAATATTTCTAAAAAAATCTCCAATACTATTTAGCCAACCTAACTGTACTACATCCTTAAAGTTGACAACAATTGCAAGTCCAATAAGTGTAAAGAATCCAACAGTATTAATAGTTCCCAAAATATTATCTGGAATTTTTCTTCTTGTTAGTGTTTCAACAACAACAACAGCAGCCTGCCCTCCGTCCAATGCTGGGAAAGGTATGATATTGAATATTCCTAATGAAATACTAATTAATGCTGCAAGTGGAAGCAATACGTCAAAAGCCCTAAATTCCACTACCTGACTTACATTATCTGCTAATTTTGGCAAACCTCCAACACTTTGTGCTACTTCAGTATAGTCTCCAGTCTTGAAAGCATTACCAAAAAGACCACCTAAAGACTTTAGTAGATAGAAAGTTGTATCGGTTGTTAAACTTGCAGCTGATGTAACGTTCTCATTAAATCTTATTAAATATATCGGGTAAGGTTGAGACCTATCGTAATTTAGACTTACATTTAGGATTGCACCCTTGTCGTTCGCCGTTCCTACCTTAATATCTCTTTCGCTTGTTTCAAAAGTATCAAGATCTACAAATTCAAACGTTACTGTTTTACCTTGATTATCTTTTAGATCCTCCTGAAATTTGGGATATGACTGAAATCTATCACCATTGATAGCAATGATAGTGTCTCCATGGAACAATTGTCCTGCAGACTGCCCATTATCGTCTACAGTAATTACGGAGATTGGAAAGACCTTTATAGAAGATTTTGTATTATTAAATGAATAGTCAGTAATTGCAGGTAGATTGAATTTATAACCATTTCCAGGAAGGAATAATGCAAACAGGAATATTGCAAAAATAAAATTCATAAATACACCGGCCATAAGAATAATAATTTTTTGATATGCTCTCTTATTTCTAAAAGCATTTGGATTATTCGAAGTCGATACTTCACCTTCCAGTTCAACGAATCCACCAAGTGGGATTAATCTAATCGCATACTTAGTATCTCCCCATTGCTTAGACCATATAGTCTTTCCAAAGCCTATTGCAAATTCTCTTACATATACTTTAAAGAACTTTGCTGCAAGAAAATGACCGAGCTCATGTACGAATACGAGCAAACTTATTAGTACAAAAAAAGCTATAATTGTAATGACTATGTTTAATAATTGTTCCATAAGAATTTTATGATAATGATATGATTAAGGACTACTTAGCGTTCGGATTGATTTCTTTATTTTTATCTGCAGATATAGATTCCAACGACTTTATGTTTGCATCTACGAGTTCTTGGATCTTCTTTTCACTAGCTTTTTGCTCATCTTCAGAAACACCTTCAAGTGCTTTAACCTTCTGCATGTAATCCTGTCTTACGTTCCTAGCTCTAATTCTAAAGTTTTCTAATAAAGCATTTAACTCTTTTGAAGTAGTGTCTCTATCTTCCTGAGTTAAAGGTAAGAAGTTTACAATAACCATTTCCGATTGCTCTACAACGGAACCACCTATATTGGCGTTCCGAATTGCTGAAGCTATTTTAGAAACATCAGTTTTACTAAATGGTTTAACATTTGCTGTAATTGGTTGAGGGAAACTAATTGTAGCTGCGTACTCTAATGGTGACATTGTACCGTACTGATCTATCTCAATTCCTTTAAATGCGTCCATTCCAGCTTTCCCAGTCTTTAGTTTTTTTAGTTCTTCAGAGAATCTTGTAGTTACCTCTTCTAGTTCTTTTTTATATTTTGCTTCATCAAAAAGCATAAACAATTGGTAATAATTAATCTAGTAATGATATTATATTAAGAGGATTTACTCAATTGAAAAATACTATGTGGAAATTTGCAAGACAACACTGGCTACTGATTCTTTCTTTAATCTATATACTCTCACCTATAGATTTTATTCCCGAGGCATTCCTTGGACCAATTGGATTAATTGATGATCTTGGATTGGTAACATTCTTAATCTTTTACGAAGCTATTAAGTTTATTTATAATCAGAGAATCGAGAAAGGATATAAAGAATTAAAGTAAAAGTCTATTACTAGATACAAAAAAGAGACCCTTTCGGGTCTCTTTAATTTTTAATGAGCTACTTATTCTTCAACAATCTCCTCACCTTCTGCATCTAAGTTTGCAGAAATATTAGATTCACTTACTTGAAATTTATGGAATTGAGTAATCTGGATTTTCTCTCCAGTCTTAGCAATCAACTCATTCAAGTAGTCTCCTACTGTCTTAGATTCATCTGAGAATAAAGGCTGCTTTAATAAAACAGTTTCCTTATAAAACTTCTCTAATTTACCATCAATAATAGTCTTTCTAATATTCTCTGGCTTATCTTCTAGTCCTTGCTCTGCTGCAGTAAGTTCTCCAGCTAAAGTATTCTTGTCTATAGATTTTATTGTTACATACTTTGGGCTAACTGCTGCAATATGCAATGCAATGTCTGATGCAAACTTGTTAAATTCTTCGCTTTTTGCAGCAAAGTCTGTCTCACAAGCAACTTCTACAACGACTACTACTTTCTTATTAGGATGTACATAAGTTCCAATTATTCCATTCTCTGCAACCTTTCCTTTTCTCTTCTCTGCTTTTGCCATTCCCTTCTCTCTTAAGTATTTTACTGCCTTATCCATATCTCCTTCTGCAGCAGTTAATGCTTCTCTAACTGCATTTACGCCTACTCCAGATCTTTGTCTTAATTCTTTTATTTGATCTAATGTGATCTCCATCTTCTTTGTCATATGGTTTAATTTAACAATTAGTTAAGTTATTACGAATTAACAAGTTTCGCTTTTTTATTGCTTAATTTATTAAGCTTTTGAAGCTTTCTTTGCCTTTGGTGCAGCTTTTTTAGCTACTGGCTTTTTTGCTTCTGTTTTCTTTGTTTCTTTCTTTTCTACTTTAGCAGGTTTTTCTTCCTTTTTAGAAACTGTTTTTACTTTTTTAGGAGATTTTTTCTCTTCTGCCTCTTCCTTTACTCTTTCTAGAATACCTTTATTTGTTTTTGTTGATGGTTTTGCTGTAATACTCTTATTTACTGTTGGCTGCATTGCTACGCTCTCTTGTGCCACTCCTAAGTCTGAGATAATGATTTTTGCTTCTTCTTCTACATTATTTGCTTTAATAATTTGAACCTCTACTTTAGAGTAATCTTTAAGTTCATGCTTAACTCCAGCTCCTTTGTTTCCTACAATAATTGCATCTCCTAATGTTCTTAGAACCATCATGATTGATTTAATTGCATCATCGTTTGCTGGAATTACATAATCTACTAAGTCTGGGTCGCAGTTTGTATCTACAATTCCTACTACTGGAACTCCAACTTTTCTTGCTTCTTTTACAGCTGATTTCTCAAAGTTAGTATCTAAAATTACAATTGCTGTTGGTTTTGTCTCTAATGTTTTAATTCCAGAATATAATCTGTTTAGTTTTTGCCATTCTTTTTTCATTAACGCTACTTCGTACTTAGTTCTATCTTTAACTCCTTCTTCAAAACCTTTCTCTAAACTTCTTAATTTGTTTAAACTTAATTTAATTTTTGAGAAATTAGTGAATAATCCTCCAGCCCATCTCTTATTAATAAAGAATGCGCCAGCTCTCACTGCCTCTTCTTTTAGTAATTCAGATGCTTGCTTTTTGCTTCCTACAAATAGAATACCTCCTTTTGAAGCGGCTTCTTCTAGGAATTTAACTGCATCTTCAAGACCTTTAATAGTCTTTTCTGCATCGATGATATGAATGTGATTCTTTTCTCCGAAGATGTATTTGCCCATTTTAGGGTTCCATCTCTTAGTTTGGTGTCCAAACTGTGCACCTGCTTGTAGCAATTCTTGTGCTGTTGGTATCTTTACGTCTGCCATATTCCTTTAATTATAAAAAATATATTTATCCTAGCGTTCGCTAAGAAATCACTTCCACAGATTAGGTACTAAAACCAAGGAAAACATCTGTGTGTTGGTATGCTTGAATTATATCAGAGGTGTCAATGAATGAGCAATAGTAATATATTTTAATAGTTGTCATGAGTATAGTCAGGTGATAAAATCCCGTAATAATTTTTAAAGTTAACATATGAACTTTACAGATATGCCTAGTATTTTCGATGCTGAAGAAAAGATTGATTGGCAAACAAGGTATATTATGGGATTATTTCATACATACCCAAGACAGCTCCCCCTTTCAATTACTGCATACAGAGATTTGAATGACCCTGAAGTCGCAAAGTCAAGATTCTTAGCTGACACTCAAGAAACTATTGAATTACTAACTCATAGATGGGCAGATATATCACTTATGAATCTGGATACTCTAAACGTAAAAGTAGCAGATTTATTAAACCAGTTTCAAATTGAAGATAATGAAATAAGAGAAAGACTTGTTGCTATATTAATCAAAGTTGGGGCAGCATTATCCAATAAATATGAGTCTGATGGTTATAGGAAATCGGATGTTGCAGTGGAATAATTACTAACCGATTATTGATAAAGAAAAACCTCCTTTCGGAGGTCTTTCTTTATCTACACGTTATTTTATAACGTTAGCTAGATGCAAAAGGTAGATACCTAAGCAAGTTGAGACAAAAAGTATGCCCCAACATAAACTTAAGCCTATTGGGGATTCCCAACTAGCCCAAGAGTTCCATGCTTTCCATGGTCGCTCTTGCCACCCTTCCTTCTGCTGGACATTAGATTTCTCTTTCTGATCCATACTATAAAAGGTAACTTAAATAAAATAAGTTCCTTGACTTTTTATTTATGTGGGCACCAATCTATTGTTCCAAAGGAAAGAACTTGGTGTTATTCCATCGAGATACTATATCATAACAATAATGAAACTAGCAACCTTTGATGTCATTGCGAGTAGCATTATCAACCTGATAATCCCATGATTTTAGTTATTGATCAATTTAAGCGATGACTGGCAGGGGAAGCTAAGTATCTTAGGATATCGGGGTTTGGGGTAAAAGGAGTTGCCGAATCCCACGTAATAGTTCCGGCGTCCTTTTACCCCGAAACTTTTGCAGCACTTTTAGTTATTAAAAGTGCGAAAGAAGAATTAGTGTGCAAAGCAACCATTGAGTGATTTACAATCTATGAAATGTGGTGGTGACGGCTCTGCCGTCTAGATCCTGAAACAAGTTCAGGATGACATGATGGAAGTTCTACTCTTCTTTCGCTTTCTTTGGCTTCTTAATCCTAATTATGTCCTTCTCTTTTGGATAATCAGGATGTGCCCAGAAGAAACCGAATTTTCCTTTCTTTAAAAGATAATCTCTCTTATCTTTTGTTTGTGGAATTTCTCCATACATTTCGATAAGTAGGTCTCTTTTTGGTGTTAAAGGTTGTGCATCTTTAACCTTCGGATAGTCTGGATGTGCCCAGAAAGATCCAAATCTTCCAGTCTTAATTACATAATCTACTCCCTCTTTTGTTTTTGGAGCTGGGTCGTATCTAGAAAAATCAATTTCTTTCATTACTTGTCCATTTACTTCAGTTTCCAAGCTCTTCATTCCTTTACATTTAGGATAATCAGTACAGCTTAAGAACTTACCGTATCGGCCTAATTTGATAATCATAGGTTTTCCGCACACAGGACATTTTTCATCGCTTTTTCCTAACTCTGTGAATTCTTTTCTTGGAATATTCTTATCTTGTTTTGCAACTTCCTTTTCGAATGGGAAGTAGAAATCTCCAAGGAATTTAATCCAGTCTAACTTTCCTTCTGCAACTTTATCTAAGTCGTCTTCAATTCCTGCTGTAAATCCATAGTTAACAATCTGCTCAAAGTATTTAACTAGAAGACTATTAACAACTCTTCCTGTATCTGTTGGCTTTAAATATTTATTTTCAGACTCTGCATACTTTCTTGCAAGCAATGTAGAAATAATGCTTGCGTATGTGGATGGTCTTCCAATGCCAAGCTCTTCAAGCTTTTTTATAAGTGTTGCTTCGCTATATCTAGCTGGTGGTTGAGTAAAGTGTTGAATTCCATCAAATTCTTTTTGACCTAACTTATCTCCTATATTCATTTCTGGCAATATAGTTTCGTTAAGTTTTTCTTTCATAACTTTAAGGTAACCATCAAAGATTACAGTTTTGCCGTTGGCTTTAAACGTATACTTTCCAATTTCTACATACATAGACAAGCCTAAGAATTCTGCAGCAACCATTAATGATGAGAGAGCTTTTGCCCATATCAAATTATATAGTGCTGCTTGTTCTCCCTCTAATCCTAGATCTTGTGCTTTCTTAAAGAAGCTTGTTGGTCTAATACATTCATGAGCTTCTTGTGCTGACTTGTTGCTAGATGCATAAGCTGTAACTTTCTCTGGAAGATAGTTATCTCCTAAATTTTTCTTTATGTACTTAACAGCTTCAGCAACTGCTGGAGCAGACATACTTACCGAGTCTGTTCTCATGTATGTAATAAAACCAGCTTCATAAAGCTTTTGGGCTATAGACATTGTTCTTTTTGAGGAATAGCCAAGAACATTAACTCCAGCTTGTTGTAATGTACTTGTTATGAATGGTGGCCTTGGATTTCTTTTCGATTTTGCCCTTTCTATATTAGAGATTACCCACTTTTCGTCTTTAACATCTTCTATAACTTTCTCTGCTTCTTTCTGCACCGTTAGCTCTGGTTTCTTGTTGCTTATCTTGAATAAGTCGAACTGAATTAGATCTTCTGGAACTTTAAGTGGCTCTTCTTCTGCGTCTTTATCTGTAAGTTTATAGTTAACAACATATTTTGGTTTTGTATCTTTATGGTCTGCGAATGCTTCTACAGTCCAGTATTCATCTTTTTTGAAAGCTTCTCTTTCTTCTTCTTTTTCTACAACAAGTCTTAACGCAGCAGATTGAACTCTTCCAGCGGAAAGACCAAATGTAATTTTTTTCCATAAAAGCGGAGAAAGCTTATAACCAACTAATCTATCTAAGAATCTTCTAGCTTGCTGTGCATTTACAAGATCCATATTAATATCTCTCGGGTGTGCAATCGCATCTTCAATGGCCTCTTTTGTAATTTCGTGGAAGACAATTCTCTCTAAAGGTCTCTTTCCTTTATGCTTTCCTTTCTCATCAATAACTCCAAGTTCTTTCGCGATGTGCCAACCGATTGCCTCTCCTTCTCTATCTAAGTCGGATGCAATTATTAGTTTATCTGCACCTTTGAACGCTCTCTTAATATCTGCTAACGCTTCTTTCTTTGTAACTACATAGTCAGCCTTAAAGTTATTCTCAGGATCTATTCCAGTAGTAGACTTTGGTAGATCTACAACATGACCTTTAGATGCGATTACATGGTAATCCTTCCCAAGGTACTTCTTTATTGTCTTTGATTTTGACGGTGACTCTACTACAACTAAGTTCATATTTTATTAATTTAAGTTAGCTACTCTTTTATATTTTCCCTCTGTGGTTAAGCTTATATAGCCTTTTAACTCGAGACTTGATAATGTTCCTATAGTATCAGAAATGTCACTCTTTACTATTGCGTTTATTTGCTCAACGTACATAGAATCAATTAAAGCATTGTAAGTTCTTATTTCCTTATCTGTCAAGTTTTTCAAATTTTGACTACCAATAACACTCTGATTTTTAGGTAAATCCATCGCGTTCAGAATATCATCAATTGTTGTAACAAGTCTAGCATTACCACTCTTTATTAGGTTATTTGTTCCAATGCTTACGATACTATCTGTATTTCCTGGAACAGCAAATACATGTTTCTTATACTTTGATCCAAGTTCTGCAGTTATTAATGCTCCAGATTTTTCCCCAGCTTCTACAACTAATATTGCTTGAGAAAGTGCCGCAACTATTCTATTCCTTGCTGCAAATGACCATCTACTAACTTCTTGCCCTGGGAAAGCATCTGATAAAACTATACCACCATTGTCTAGTATCTCTTTATATAGATCAGTATTGTTAGCTGGAGTTGGTACATTTGGCGAGGAAGCTAAGACTGCTATTGTATCTCCATTTACTTGAAGACAGCCAAGATGTGCTTCTTTATCTATACCAAATGCCATACCGCTAATCACAGTGAATCCATTACTAGAAAGCTCACTACTAATTTTTCTTGTAAACTTCTTTCCAGATTCAGTAGGAGTTCTTGTTCCAACAATTGAGATTGTTTTATAGAACAATTCCGTTCTCCAAGTTCCTTTGTAAAAAATTATTGCTGGAGGATTTTTAATATTCCTTAGATTCTCTGGATAGTCTGAATCGAGTATAAATTTATAACTGATGTTTTGCGTATCAAGAAGAGTTAAACTATGGGGTATATTGTAATCGTCAATGCTACTAATGTTATAACGTGAGTATTCAATCTTAGTTAAATTAGCAAAATTAGCTATTATATTCAGAAGTTTTGAGTTACTTAAATCACTTTTAAGTCTCAGGTTTAATATTATGTTTTTTAATTTGTCCGAATCTTCCATACTAAGCGTCACACCCAGGTGCATTATTTGCATAAACACAACGGACAAACTCCTTAAGCAAGTTCCCTATTAAGAATCCGCCACCTCCGTATCTTAAATGGAAAGCGAGAGAATAACTCTTGTTGTTATAGTCAAAAGTTCCAACTATCCAGCCGTGAGTTCTATACACTTGCTCACCATTTACATTTTCGTAAGCTTCTGCAGTTCCAGTTTTTACTCGAAGATTGCCAGGAAGATCATGTAGGAAATAGTATACAGTACCTTCTGGGTTATTCGCAACTTGGGACATTCCACTATTTATTAGTCCAAGTGTTTCATCGCTGATTGGTATTGTCTTAGCTACGGTTGGATCGATTTGTTTCACTATATTTTTATATACATCTTGTACATTCTTTAATATATGAGGCTGGTAGTAAACCCCTCTATTAGCAATGGTAGAGGCCACCATAGCCATCTGAATTGGAGTAACTAAAATTGAACCTTGACCGATTGCAGTGTTACAAGTATCTCCATCAAACCAGTTTAAACTTGTTGTCTCTTTCCTATACTCAGGTGAATCCATAATTCCTGCGTTCTCGCCTATCAAGTCAATGTCTGTCTTCTGTCCAATGTTAAATAAGTTAGCTGAATTTTTAAAGGAGTCAAACCCGCTATTTTTGTACTGTTGTAGCAGGTAGTTACAGAAGAACATGTTACTAGATTTATACAAAGCTCTTTCGATATTTTCAAAGCCAAACTGCTGTTTTCCATATTCACAGAAATTATATCCACCTCCCAAGTTTAAGCAACCTTGAGATAAGAAGGTACTACTCCTATCAACAACTCCATTTTGCAATAAGTTATAGCCGGTAATGATTTTAAATATTGATCCAGGAGCATCTGGGCTATTTACTGCCTTGTCATTGAAAGGTGCATCCCTGTCGTTAAGTAATGCCTGATAATTATCTGCACTTATTCCAGTAAGAAGGTCGTTTGTATTAATACCTGGAAAGCTTGCGAGGGTAACAACCTCACCATTTGAGTCATCAATTATAGCCCCACCTCCACCTGCAGCGTTATCTTCCTCACTATGTTTTGCTAAAAGCCTATACAATAATGTTTGCCAGTTATTATCTATAGTAAGATTTATATTATCTCCAGGCTCTGGATTTTGCTGAACTTCAACATCTCCAACATAGTACTTCTTTCCCTTTGTTCCCTTTAGCAAATCTTCATATTGGAACTCCATCTTATAACTACCAACATAGTCATCGTTGGAGTAACCGTTCTTAAGATCCTCCTCAGTTGCCTTCCCTACATAACCAATAGTATGAGTATACTCGTAAGGAAAGTTATAGTATCTCCTTGTTACGAAAGATACATTGTAGAAGCTATTGTCTGGATAAGTATCTTTGAATAGCTTTGCTTGAGAATCAGTCAAATCAATTATAGAAACAGAAGTTATTTTCTCATCGCTAAGCTGAGTTACTACAGTTGAGTTTGAGGTAAAGTCAAACTTGTTGTCTTGAATGAATTTAGCTATATTTGCTATCTTATCTATATTCAAGCTAACCTTATTAATCTTTATAGAGAAGACTTCCTGACTACTTGTAAGTTGAACTCCATTTCTATCGAAGAAGTTACCTCTCATCGGCTGTAAATCAATTTCACCTAGGTTTAAATCTATAGATTTATTAATGTAATTCTTAGCAGACAATTGTAATCCTAGTGAATACACTGAAAAAAGTCCGAAAAGGAATAATGTTCCTCCTGTAAGAAAAATATTCTTTTTTACGATTAAATTGTTATTCATTTTATAGCTAACTTTGCTAAATTGGGAAGTATCCTTGTATACGAACTCTACAATGACTTGTTACTAGAACGATATGTTCTATGTCCGAATATCATATTACTGAATATGACTTCAAAATCTTAGTTATATTATAACTTCACTTTTGAGTAAATATTTTTAATTAGCTATTGAGCCTAATTTCTACTATTTTGCTGTGTAAGGAATATAGCAAAATTAGCTATATTTATCTCAGTATAAAATCTTGGATTTGAATCTTATCTAGCAACTCTCTTCTCTTAATTAATTTATTAAGTCCCTTTATTACAGAAAAAATTGGATCATCTGGGACAATTACATTTACTTTTAGTTTTCCTGATAGAAATTTATTTAAGCCTTGAATCATTGCACCACCACCAGTAAGGCATATCCCATTTACAATTAGGTCAGAAATAATTTCAGACGGCGCTTTCTCCATAGCCTCTTTTATCGACTTAACGATTTCTTCCAGTATCGGCATTATTGCCTCACTTAATTCTCCTGGAGTAATATCTAAGCTTTTTGGAAGACCGGTAAGTAGATCCTGTCCTCTAAGTGTAATCTTTTCTTTTGATTGGTTAACGATAGCAGCTCCTCTAGATACCTTTACATCTTCCGCCATTTTAAGTGGAATGAGGAGATTGTACTTGGATTTTATGTAATCAACTATTGCTTTGTCCATATTGTCACCCCCCACCTTTACTGTGTTATCAACTAAGATCCCACCCATAGAAATAATAGCAATATCTGTTGTACCACCACCAATGTCTACTATCATTGATGCTGTTGCCTCATCAATTTTAAGATTAGATCCTATTGCAGCAGCCATTGGCTCTTCCACAACATAAACCCTCCCAGCACCCGCTTGTTTAGCAGAATCCATTACAGCCTTAATCTCAACTTCAGTTATTAACGAGGGTACGCCAATTACAACCGTTGGCTTAATAATTTTTGAAACAATACTAAAGTTCTTGCTTACCTTATGGATAAAATAGCTTATGATAGCCTCACAAGAATTAAAGTCCGAAATAACACCTGCTTTTAAAGGCTGTAGAGCAACAATATTGGCTGGAGTTCTTCCAATCATCTTTCTTGCCTCTAAACCTACAGCCATTACTTTATTATTAGACTTGTTTATTGCAACAACAGCAGGTTCTTTTATTACTTCCTTCTCCCCACTAACAAGCACTCTGATATTGGCTGTACCAAGGTCTATTGCTATTTGAGCTGAGAATTTATTTAGAAAATTGTCTAATTTAGACATAACTGACTATGTATTTGAAATATTATCTACTCAAATATAACACAATTAATATTCTATTTCGGTAAATTCATTATGATAAAAAAATATAGTTTACCAAAAGGCTGCTTGTGACGGCTTGCCGGTATGTTACAGCCTATTAAATGTAGTAAAATCTAAATATGAAAATTATTAAATTAGATTTCAAAAAAACTACAGACATAATTGATAGTTCATCATATGGTAATGTAGATCTTAATGACGGGGATAATCTAAAGAATATAGAAAAATATATTATCCCTGTAATATCTGAAAATGAAGGATGGGGTACACACGATGTTACACTTGAGGGATTCAAAAAAAATCCATTTCAATATCAGGATGCATTAGATGCCACACTCTTTGCAAATGTACACGTAGGATTAGATGAACTTGGTAATCCACTGGGTCTTATCGAATTCCTGGAAGAGACTCTTGATAATCCTGTTAGTAAAGTACGAATGGAGAATATAAAAAATATGATTACTAAAAGAAGTAGTTGGGTAAGACTAATTAAAATGAAAGTAGTAAGTGAGGAAGTTATGAATAGTTTCTTCCCTTTTCTTGAGAAATTTATTGCAGGTAAGAAGATTTACTCTGAGATTGGGATAGTTGTTCGTGCAGATTTACAAGGTAAAAAATCCGGTGTGACCGAAGCATTATATAAATTACTTAGTGATGGGATTCAATTTGCTTGGACTAATAACCCACTTATCATCGCGATAAAAAGGAAGCACTTTAGTAATGTACACTACTTTCCTTTACTAGGTGAATCGATTGTAGATCTAGAAGGTCTTGCTGCTCTAGCAATATTGTACGGAGACCTACAGACCTATGATGAAAGTAGATGGGTAAATTTGGACTTTGGGGCTATGAAATCACCTTACTTTGTAAATTCTAGAGGTAATGTATACCTAGAAATTGCCGCTGAACTTGCAATTAAAGGAAAGATTACAAAGATGGATGAAGCAAGGGTTAAATATTGTTTGGATAAGGATGCAGTACAGGGAGCTATTTTTGCTTTCTAAGCCAGGAGCGGGGATCGAACCCGCGACCTCACCCTTACCAAGGATGTGCTCTACCAACTGAGCTATCATGGCACTTCATACTTCCAACTACTTGTCCCGCCTTGGTGGGAAGCAATCATGGCGTACCTGATTATAAAACAAAAAACCAACTCCATTTAATATTAACTAGAATTGGTGATTTGATACTTGTGATTTGATATTATGATTTCTATCGGGAGAGAAGGATTTGAACCTCCGATTTTACCGATTTACAGTCGGTTGCGATTGACCACTCCGCCATCTCCCGTCGTAAATTATTAGCCGCCTGGGGGATTCGAACCCTCGACCCATTGTTTACAAAACAATTGCTCTACCACTGAGCTAAGGTGGCTTAGTTAATTACCTCAATTAAGCGACAAAAGTATAACAAATAATCAATAACCTTTGCAAAAATCCTGAAAATAATTTAAAATTCATCTGCTTAAATTAAATAAATAGAAATACCATGTCTAGAGAATGCGAAATAACAGGAAAAAAGACGGTTTTTGGCGGAAGTCATAAACATAAAAGAGGAGCTTCAGGAGGAGGAGGAGTTTGGCGTTTCAAAGCACCAAACACTAACCGATCATGGAAACCTAATTTACGAAAAGTAAAACTTGAAGTAAACGGTGTAACTCGAAGAGTAAAAATTTCTATGAAAGCTTACAAGAAGCTTAGAAAAGTAGCCGCTGAGCAAGTTGCAAAGCATTAATTTCATCTAATCTTTCGATTAGATTACTTTCTACACTCATATGTTAGCCTACGGAAGAAATACAGTTACAGAAGCTTTAAAATCTAACTTCACAGTTAGAGAAGTCTTTCTGGAAGCCAACATAAAACAAGACCCTAAGATAGCTAACATTACTAAATTAGCCCAAGATTTGGGCGTTAGAGTATCATTTGCGAACATCAAGGTATTGAATAAACTTGCACATTCCGATGAACATCAAGGTGTAGCTTGCGATATCGAGTTTCATGAAAAGAAATTAAAAGAGGTATTAACCCCGGAAGCCAATTCCTTTCTATATATTTCAGAGGCTACGTTCGAACATAACATCGGAGCAATAATTCGTACTGCAGAATGTGCGGGAATTTCAGGAGTAATAATTCCTAACAGCATGAGCATCACTGCAACAATTGCGAAGATTTCTACTGGAGCAGTATTCCATATTCCAATAATCAAAAGTGCTATTTATCCTA
>JBLGEO010000083.1:0-8392 GCA_047445235.1 Candidatus Dojkabacteria bacterium
CGAAATCCTGATCAGCGCCTACGCCAACGTGCGCTAACCCTTTTGATCGCTTCAGAAGCCTTTGTATGTCGGAAATTAATATTCGAAAAGCATACTGCCCGTAATTCTGGCATCCCAAACACGGGAAATCTCAGTTAAACCCCATCGGGATTTAACGAATTTTTTGAAGGTAAGAACTTGGAAAATATTGTGGATTCTTCAACTGCTGAGTCTAATTATGTAATGAGAACTTTCGGTTTGATAGAAAAAGGAGATGCATTTGTTGTATGTAAGGGAGGAACAGGAACAATTTCTGAATTTGGACTAGTTTGGTGTTTGGCTAAATTATATTACGGATGTCATAAACCTGTTGTACTCTATGGAGATTTTTGGGATGAGCTAATTGAAGCTTTTCAAAAGTCAATGAACATAGATGAGATTGAGCTTGCTGTATTACACAGAGCTAAAACACCGCAAGAACTTCACGAGTTAGTAAAGTCTTTTGAGGTTATGTTTGCTCACTGTAAATTAGACGGCAAAAGAGGAGACACTAACGAGACAGCTTTCTTAATTAACAGTAGATTTGATAAAACTTTGGAAACTTACGAGAAAGTTGCCGCAGAGTATCATGCTTCAAGAGTTGGTAAATTAGTATCTCAGGATCAACTTGACGAATTTATGAATATTGTTAATGCTCCTGCAAGAGTAATAGATATCGGTTGTGGACCTGGGCAAGATATGACTTATTTAAGTCAAAAATATGTAGTTGACGGAATTGATATTTCTAAAAGATTTGTTGAGATAGCTAGACTCGAAAATCCGAGCAGTAAGATTATAAATGCAGATATTGTTGATTACGATTTGGGCAAAGAATATTACAAAGGAATTTGGTCAAGAGATGCAATTCATCATATTAAAGGAAGTAAATTAGATGTAGTCTTCCAGAAAATTGCTGACTCTTTGGTTGAAGGTGGTATTTTTTATTGTATTGTGAGAGAAGGAGAAGGAGAAATTCTTGAGAGAGAAAAGAAAAGTTACTCTACGTTAGATAGGTTTTATCACTTATTTACTGAGGATGAACTTACAGAGAGAGCGGAGAAGGTTGGATTAGAATTGGTTAGGATTGAACATACACATAAAAGTCATAAGTGGTTGACTGGAATATTTAAGAAAGTAAAAAAATAATTTATAAACTTAATACAAAAAATCCCGTTTAACCGGGATTTTTTTAAACCTTAAAGTGCTAAAAAAGGCTCTACAATAAGAGCATTATTTCTTTTTAGCTTTCTTCATAACTTTCTTAGCAGTCTTTTTAACTGCCTTTTTTGCTACAACTTTCTTTTTAGGAGCTGCCTTTTTCTTAGGAGCTGCCTTCTTCTTAGGAGCTGCTTTTTTCTTTGCAGTCTTCTTTTTTGCTGGTGCCATTTTTTCTTAAATAAAAAATATTGTTCCTTTTTTAGAGGACTTAGCTATATTGTGTAGCATAATTATATTAATGTCAACATGTTCAAAAGTGGTCCTATTACAGTTTCAAATATATTGATCGAGCATATCCCAAGTTGCAAAGTTGATAAAAGGAAAAAAAATTTAATAAGAAATTTGCATCGAAATGTTAGAATTAGCATGTATTTAAAACGATTATGCACACTAGCGATAAAGAAAAAGATTTTATAGAAAAAATAAAGAAAATTTACCCATCAAATTGGGAAAAAGTTATATCTTCACATAAGGTCAACAAGCCAAAAACCTTTAGAGTGAATACATTATTGTCACCTGAAAAAGATGTAATAAATTTACTGGAGAAGAATAATTTTATGCTTAAAAAAAGTGAAATTCCATTTGGATACATTTCTCTTAAATCCCCAGATGATAAGTCCATTAGTAAAAGTAACGTTTTTGAAAGTAATTTAATTTACATTCAAGAACTTGCAAGCATGCTTCCTATTTTAGTACTTGATCCCGAAAAGACTGATAGCATAATGGATTTTTGTGCTGCTCCAGGAAGTAAAACAGGTCTAATTGCAGCCATAACTAATAACGAAGCTAAGATAACAGCTGCGGAAAAGGGTAGGAATAGATTCTTTAAAATGAAGGAACTACTTGATAACCAAGGTGTTAAGAATGTAAGAACTATTCTAATGGATTCAAACTTAATAGCTAAAAAAATGCCAGATTTATTAGAAAGTTTTGATAAAATTTTAGTTGATGCACCATGTTCTAATGAAGGATCTTTAAATCTATCAAGCGAATCGGGATTGAAATATTGGAGTGAAAAAGAGCCAAAAAAACTATCTAAATTACAAAAAGGTTTACTAAATAGTGCATTAAAATTACTAAAACCAGGGGGGACACTTGTGTATTCTACTTGTACATACAGTGTAGACGAGAACGAACAAGTTGTAGATTGGGCTTTAAAAAGATGGCCAAATGTAAAGTTAGTTGACATTGAACTCCCAATCACTAATGTAGAGAAGGGTAGAGTAGTGTGGAATGAAAAGAAAATGGATAAAAGTTTAGATAAAACCGTTAGAGTTTTACCAAATGAAGAGTGGAATGGCTTCTTTATTGCTAAGATGGTAAAAAAAGATAAAAAAGTGGTATAATAAACAAGTATGAATAATAAATTAAACAACAAATTAACTCATTTACACTCTCATTAGAGGGTGATTTTCTATATCTATTGAATTTCAAACCCTCCTATCTGGAGGGTTTTTGTATATAATTATTTAACTTTTTAAAATATTAAAATGAATAAGATCTCAAATTTACCACCAAAAGGAACTTATGATTGGTTTCCCGAGGAGTTTAAAATAAGAAAATATATTTTCGACAACTGGAGAAAAGTTTGTGAAAGCTTTGGTTATAAAGAATATTTAACACCAATTGTTGAAAATGCAGAAATCTACAGGGCCAAATCTGGAGAGGATGTTGCAGGCCCTGAACTTTTGATAATTAAGAAAGAAGATGGGGAGCTTGCTATACGACCAGAAATGACACCAAGTGTAACTAGAATGGTCACGAGGTTTTATGAATCAGAATCTAAACCTATTAGATTATTCTCGATTGCGAACTTTATGAGGTATCAAAAACCACAAAGAGGTAGAAATAGAGAATTCTGGCAGTTGAACTTTGATTTATTTGGAAGTGAATCTGTAGAAGCAGATATTGAGATTTTACAAATGTCACTGGAAATAATGCTTTCGTTTGCACCACCAAAAGAATCTTTTACGATGTTTATTAATAATAGAAAACTTATTGATTACATCTTAGATACAGTTTGTAAATTAACTCCAGACCAGAAGAGTGAAGTTGTAAGAATACTGGACAAATTTGATAAACTATCTACAGATGAGGTGACCGAGAGACTGAAATCTGTCGCCGTAGAGGACAGACAAATTGAAGATATCTTGAAGTTTATAAAGAGTAAGACATCTGAAGAGTTACTTTCTTTTTTCTCTGAGATTTCTGCGAACGATGGCTTTAAAGAAATTGTAAGAATAATAGAAACTTTAACTTCTTTAGGCTATGGCGAGTGGATTAAATTTCAACCAAATATTATTAGAGGATTCGATTATTACGATGGAATGGTTTTTGAGGTCTTTGATAATAACCCTAAAAATAGGAGATCCCTGTTTGGTGGCGGAAGATACAATGGTCTTGCTGGAATTTTTGGAAGTAAAAGTTTCCCAGCTGTTGGCTGCGCACCTGGTGATGAACCATTAAGAATTTTCTTAGAATCTTGGAATCTTTTAGACAAAGTTACGGACATGAATAAATCGCCTTTGTATTATGTTCCACAGATCGAAGGTGGGGATATCAAGGCAGTGCTGAGTATTGCAAAAAGATTAAGGTCCGAAAATAAAAGAGTTATTACTGGGGTTGATGTTCAGAAGATGGGCAAAGCTTTAGAGTACGCGAGCAAAATTGGTGCAAATTTCACAGTAATAATTGGTGAGAACGAAATTAGAGATGGTAAAGTCCTTATTAAAAATATGGAAACTGGGGAGCAAACTTCCTAAGGATTACAGAAAAATTGAGGCACTTGATAGAAATGAGTTCCGGCACATTGATAGCAAATATTACTACCATCCAGTTCTGACTTCCAGCATTCATTTGTTGTAGCAGCACTTCCAGAACAGCTACAATTGCTGTTTAGATCTGTATCATTAGGATCAATCTGAGCATTATCCATGTAGTACGCTAGGTCTGGATTATATTTGTGAACTTTAGTATCCATATCTACTATGAAGTCCCACCAAGGTGGTAGTTTTCTGCTCTGATAGTTTAGGGTATTATTAAAACCTGGCATATTTTGAAACCACCATGCTAAATATCCATCTTGTGTACATCCCCAAGTACTGCAGTTAAGACTTTGTAATGCTCCCGTTCCTTGCGGGTTCCAATTTTGACAGTACGTTGATCTTATTGCCGGATTTGAGTAGTCATAATCAATTCTTCCATTGGGGGGAAAGTGAACATTTCCACATGCTACTCTACTTTGTGTTCCAGAATCGAAGGCACCAACATACTTACTGCCGAAAAGGTCGTCTCCTTGAAAACCGCCAACTACACCTTCCATAAAGTGTCCAAAGCTATGAAATGCTTCCTCTGTTAGTCTTGTGTAATCAAATCCCATGATTGTAAAACTAAATCTACCTTCACAGAAAGGCGGGGACGCAACTCCTGGGTCTCCATCTCTTAGTAAATACTTACTTGATAAGGCATATTCCAAACCAGGTCCAGAAGTCATGTCTCTAGGGTCTACCCACATCCATATCTGATCTATCTTTTCATCTTGAATTTTTTGACAAAGACCAAGGTCTTGTATCATTTTATAGTAAGAGCCATACCAATAGTTTTCAACATTTTCTCTCCCATGATTAAAAGTCATTGAATCCACAACTTTGACTTGTATTGCAGGTTTGGCAAGGGAATCCTTATATTTATGATAAGTAGAAGCTTCTTTTATATCTGCTTGAAGTTCAGCAGATAAATCTGCTGGTTGGTATGGAATATTGTTAGGATCGGATATGAACATTAACTCCATTACCCTTAGATCTTGTGTTGCGAAATTAGAATCCGCAATACATCTAGTCATCGTTGCATTTGGAGTCCATCCGCATTTTTGTGTCCCTTGTTGTATTGTGCAGCTACCTCCTATAAAACATTTGTTCGCTTCGGTATTATTACAGGACGAGACAGTGTCATTATCGTTTATACCTAAGCAAAGCTCGTGATTACAACCTCCAACTTTACAATTAACATCTGCTGCCTGCGGTAACTGCATAGCAGATGAAGCTGTATCCTGGTTTGGTGAAATTACTGTGCTAAGTGAAGTAGGTGTATTCTCTAAAGGTCCAGTTCTTATTACTGTATCTGGATTTATAACATCCAATTTTGGTGGATTATTCGGGGTACTACTTACTGCTATGTTTATTCCGTGAATAGTAAGGAAAGATATACTAGCTATAAGTAATGTAACAATAAGGATGTATATAGATTGTTTTTTATTAACAATCTTAAAAGTCATAAATTATGAGTAAGTTTGTATAGCGTTTTGTAATTCCTCTAACAATTTACCAAGATCTTGTGAAGAATTATAGACTCCAATACTAATTCTTAGCGAAGCTGCAACATTAAAAACATCTCGATGTAGAATCTGAGTACAGTGATGGCCTGCTCTTACACAAATGTTTTTATCTCCTAAATATTGTGCAATATCGTGAGGATGAACTCCTTCAACTGAAAAACTAACAACTCCAACAGCATGTGATTGTAAAGTTGGATGGAAAACTTTTACTTTAGATATTTTTGACAAGCCATTTACTATCTCTTCTCTAAGATTCGCTTCGTGTTCTTCAACTTTGTCAAATCCAATTTCTGTAAAGAATTTGATACCATCTGCCAAGGCAATTGCATCAGCAATTGGGGGAGTGCCTGCTTCAAATTTCTCTGGAAGAGGAGCCCATTCCGTTTTTTCCTTGGTTACTGTTCTAATCATTCCTCCACCTACATCGAATGGCTCCATCTTTTCTAAAAGTGCTTTTTTCCCCCAAATTACACCAACGCCAGTCGGTGAGTAGATTTTATGACCACTGAAAACTATGAAATCCGCATTTAAGTTTTTAACGTTTATTGGGATGTGGGCAATTGATTGAGCACAATCTAGAATAATAATTACATTAGGGTTATTGAGTCTAAGTTTAGCAAGAACATTTGTAGGTAGAATTGCACCTGTTACATTACTTACATGAGAAAGTGAAACCACATCGTATTTCTGATCTCGAATTTTTGATACATCAATTTCGAAGTTATCCGAGACTGGAAGGTATTCTAACTGAACTCCTGGGACTTGTTGCCATGGAAGCATACTTGAATGGTGTTCTAAATCCGAAAGAAGAACTTTAGGGTTTTCTGGAATTAACAATGATTTGAATAAAGAATCTGCAATTGAATTTGTGCCAGAAGTTGTTCCTCCTGTGAATATAATTTCCAATGGGTCAGAGTGAATGAATTCTGCAACTATCTTTCTTGCTGCTTCGTAAGCATCTGTAGCTTTTTCTGCCAAAGGGTAGAGCCCTCTATGTACATTTGCATTGTACTTAGTATAAAAATCCATGAGTGAATCTAAAACTCTTTGTGGTTTTTGAGTTGTAGAAGCATTATCTAAATATATTAGATCTGGATTATTTTTGAAAATTGGAAACTGGTCTTTAATATTATTCATTTTCCTATTATAACATCAATAATTAGACTGATACACTAAGCAATGCCCGTATAGATGAGAGTTTGAGGGGAAATGCTTTTGACTTCCAGGTTTATTGTTCCAAAATCATTTACCATCAAAACTTTTTGCAGTACTTTTTAGTTATAAAAAGTACGAAAACAAAACACTGAAGTTGAATTTTATGAGATTACTACAAGATTTCGACTTGAAGGTCAGTAAATTGTTTTGATCTAAGTGATTGCTTAAACTTATCAACCAACTTAAAAACTATTTCTTTCTGTGCCAAATCTGGGTCTTGAATAAATCTGATGGTTCTACCCCAGCCAGCATCAGTAAAAGTATGCCCTTCAAAAACTCTTTCTGAGGAATATCTAGGTTGAAGATGTATATGGATTCTCTTAACGTTATTTCCTTGCTGACAGTAATTAAACCATTCTGCTTGAAAGCATTCTTTTAATAGATCTTCAGCTAAAAGCCCTATTTTTTTGAACGTCGACAGCTCTTCGTCAGTAAGATGAACTAATGATTCTTCAATTTCTCTTGGAGGAAATATAATTAACCAACCTAATACATGCTGATTGGCTGCAACAGATAATGTCCATCCGTTGATTTTAGCAATCCATAGTTTTTCCCATTCTTCTTTTTCGACTATTGACATTTTAATTCGTATATTTTGTAATCTTATCCGTTACTAATTTGAAACTATGAGGTTTAAGAATATCTATTACGAACAAGCCTCTCTTAGTAATATAGAAGGTATACTTTTCCTGCTGATAAAGTGAGTTTAGAACATCATCACCTGCTAGGTTTGTTATTCTAGTAGTGCTATTTTGAGAAATAGAGTAGTCGTAAATATCGTTTTTAGAATCTCGTTTTGCAAAGAAGATTATTTGATCGTTATTTTGATTTAGAAATTGATACTGACTTCCATCGTGATTTTCCTTTATAGTTCTAGTTTCGCTGGTAGAGGCATTGAATAAAAATAGGTCTCTTAAGCCCGTACTTTCATTTTGAGCAGAGTACACAACAAGGTTTCCATCTTCAGAAACAGCGTGAACTTGTACGCTTTTTCTCTGCACAACCTTAACTATATTATCTGATTGACTATCTGCCCTGTAAACTATAGGGTTATCTGTTGGTTTTGATGATAAGTCACCTTCTCTAAAATACACATATCTACCGTCTCCTGACACAACAATATTATCAAAATTATTATCGCCAGTTACTGTTCTAAGTGTTTTAGGGTTATCTCCAGACAGATCTAAGATCTGCAAAAACCTTTGCTTCTGGTTGCTTGGACCTGATTGGTAATTATTAATGAGTCTTTTAGCTCTAAAGTTAACAGATACTACATCAAAGTTCTGGAAATTACTTGTTGTTAACCTTTTGACTTCTTTTGTTTCTGGGTTTAAGGAGTATGCAATATCTACTGTTTTAGTTAACCCTTTAACTACATCATGTTGAGATAAAAAGTATTGAAGACCATCTCTAGAATCGTAGTATTCATTTTTAGGATTGAATTTTAGAATTGTTTCTATTTGAGTTGGATTTGTTCCGTCTAGATCTGCCTTAAAGAAGTGGGTTACCTTAAGTGGGTCTAAACCTAAATAAGTTGCAGTTCCAATTTCTACCATCTTAAATCCAAAAACTTCGTTTTCTCCTTGAGAAATTATTATTTCGTAATCT
>JBLGEO010000084.1:0-6120 GCA_047445235.1 Candidatus Dojkabacteria bacterium
GTTATTTAGTGTGCTACTTCCTAGAAGTAGATAGAATAGGATTCTTCTTTGTACGAAATAACAAGAGGGATCAAATTAAAAATTTGCGGGTATAGTATATCGGTTATTATGCCAGTTTTCCAAACTGATGAGGGGGGTTCGATTCCCCCTACCCGCTATTTTAAATTCCACAAAGACTTCGGCAATCTTCTCCAATAAGCTACTCGAAACCTTCTTTAATTAATGCTAATATTTTTATAATTTTATATCGTATAAATGAAAATTAAAAATATAAATTTAGATCCATATATAAGTAATAAGAACCCAGTACTTGAGAAAATCTTAACATCATTGTTTGATTCTATAGAAACTATTACACAGGGAAAGTATACAATTGAGCCTAAGGCTTCTTCTTTACATATTGTGGCTAAATCAGCTTTTTTAGGAATACACTTTTTGAATGATTTTATTAGAATTAATGTAGTACTTAATAGAAGATTAGATGAAAATAAAATTTATAAAGTAGAACAGGTATCAAAATCTAGGTTTCATAATGAGATTAATCTTAAAGATAATGAAGATATTAACGAAGATTTAAAAGCTTACATTAAAGAAGCTTATCAATTAAAAGCTTAGGTATATGAATATAAGAGTAATTTTAAATCCAACTCGAGAACAAACTATGGAAGTATTATACTTTCAGTTTGGAGCTATGGAATGGGATTCAGAGAATATGGAGAATGAATATGATAGATATGCCACACTTCCATTTGGGTATGTAATTGCAGAAGATAGTAAACCTTTGGGTGCGATAAACCTCTTAAAAAGGAAAATTAACTATGAAGGTAAAGAGATTATCTTAGGAGGCCTTGGAGGCGTTTGTACGCATAAAGAACACAGAAAGAAAGGCATTGGAACACAGATGTTAAAGGAAGCAATGATACAGTTAAAAAAAGAGGGTTGTGATATTGCTTTTCTTAATACTGACTTAGATGAGCTTTCTGATTTCTATGGTAAAGTTGGCTTTGTACCTTTGAATAGAGATTACAAGGCAACTGGTAAATCGGGAAAAGAATATACAGATAAAGGAGGAATGATAGCGCCTTTAAATTCGGTTGAGTTATTTAATCTTGTAAAAGAAACAGCATCAGTTTTTGATATAGAAGGCAACGATTGGTAAATGTAAGTTTAATCTATAGATATAATTACTTTTATATGAATTCTTTAAATCAAAAATTTGACAATATCGATGAATATGTTGTAACTTTTCCAAAAAATGTTCAAGAAATACTTCAAAAAATAAGAAAAATAGTTAAAGATGCTTCACCAGATATCACTGAAGGTATCGCATATGATATGCCAACTTATAAACTAAATGATCGACTTGTTATGCACTTTGCTGCATTTAAAAAACATATTGGTTTGTATGGAATTACAATGGGTGAGTTCAGAGAAGAATTAGAACCTCTTCTTGCGCACAGAGGAACAATTCAATTAAAATATTCTGAACCAATACCTTACGATTTAGTTAAGAGTTTAGTAAAAATTAGAGTTAATAATATTTTAAGTAAATAAAATGGAAAAGCTCCAGTTAGACTCAAAAACAAAACAGCAAATTAACCAATGTATAGATTTAATTAAAAACGTTCTAGGAGAAGATCTTTTGGGAATATACGTCTATGGCTCTTTGGTTGTTGGTGGATTACAAAAATTTAGTGATATCGATTTATTTGTAGTTTCTAATAGATCAACAACTGTAGAAGAAAAAAGCAAACTTGCTTCAGATATGCTTTCAATTTCAGGTATATATATGAAAAGTGAAAAACGACCCATTGAGATGATAATTGTAGTTAAATCTAAAGTAAATCCATGGCATTATCCGCCGACTTTTGATTTTAAATACGGTGATTGGCTACGTAAAGATTTTGAAGCTGGAAAAATCGAACCCTGGGAATCAAAGGAAATGGCTGATTTGGCTATATTGATTACTCAGGTTTTACTTGCAAGTGAAACATTATATGGGTCAACTCCAAATGAATTACTAGATACTGTTCCTTACAGCGATTTTATATTAGCAATGACAAAAGAGATTGATACCTTAATGGCTGATTTAGCCCAGGATACTAGAAATGTTCTATTAACCTTTGCTAGAATCTGGAGCACAGTTGTTACGGATACAATTCGTTCCAAGCCAGAAGCAGCAGTTTGGGTAATCGACAGATTGCCTAGAAATTATCAGCCAGTTATGCAAAGAGCATTAGCGATTTGTGTGGGAGAAAAGGAAGAAGATTGGGAGGATCTATCACAATCCATTCAACCATGTGCGGAATTCATTGTTAATGAAATAAAAAAAGAGGTAAATTTAATTAGAAGTTCAAATAATACAAGCAGATCAATAAGATTTTAATATTAAATCAATTTCTATGGAGAGATTTCAATTAGATGTAAGAGCATTAATATTAAAGAATGATGAAGTCTTATTCTTAATGAACAGTAAAACCTCTGAATGGGATCTGCCTGGAGGGCTATTAAATATGTCTGAACTACCAGATAATGCAATCCTAAGAGAAATTAATGCACAAACTTCTTTAGAAGTCGAAAATCTCGCATTAGTCTCAGATACCATATATGAAAGAGATAGTGTTCCAACTTTAGGCTTGTTCTATCTAATAGATTATAAAGAAGGAAATGTAGATATTTCAGATGAATTCTCAAAATACATCTGGGTTAAACTTTCTGAAGTGAAAGATCAAAAACTTCCACTTTGGATACACGATCACCTTCTAGAAATACTTAAAAAGTACCAAACTCCTCAATAATAAATAGTTTAAAGTACTTGGTGTCTATTTTCTATGTTTACAGATTTATTAATTAGACCCACCAATACTTCTAAATTTATATCTGAGAGTCGTTTTATGTAAATACAACCTTTCCCAGTTGTTTGCTTTCCTAGTTTTTCTAAAATTTTCGGTTCGTTCAATACTGCTTTCATAAGCCCATAGAGTGTTATATTAGCTTTTCTAGGAGATAACCCTATTTTAAACCATTCAAGTTCCCTTCCAGATGCATATTTTAATTTTTCTTTTCCAAAACCTATTATTGAACTACCCCACATTTTAGGTTCTTCAGAAGTAGCTTTACTCATTATTTTGAGTACTTCTTCAGTATCTTTCTTCTTAGAGTCATCTAAATTACTTAAAAACTTCTCTACACTAGCGTCGTTCTCTTTTGTTTTAAGTTCTGCCATTTGGTACTATTTAAAATTTTAAATTTCTTTTAATAGACAATACAACATCATTATAGAAGTGTTCTCTTCCTCTTTCCACATCAAAAATTAAATTATTAAGAGAAGTAAAGATTAAATAAAGTCTAATTCTTTCTCTAAAGTTTTCCATATTTAGGTTTTTATTATCTTTATTAAATTTATAATATTCCTCTATAATGTCTACTTTATCCTCCCAGAAAGCAATCCAGGTAAGGTCTAAAAGGAAGTCGCCGTACATTGCTTCTGACCAATCAATTACGCCTTCAATTTTATTATCCATTGAAAAGATATTTGTTCTTCCAAAATCACCATGTAAGAAATATCTTTCTTTTGGAACAAAGTGTAGTAACTTCTCGTATTCAGCTTTCAGTTTTCTAACAAACTCAATGTTAAAAAATTTATGTTCTTTAGCAAAATCTTCCCATTTATCTTCTTTCAAAAAATTCTTAAGCTGATCCTCGAAGGAGTTAAACTTTCCTTTCTTATCTAATCCCCACATCCCATAGCCACTATAATTGACTTTTTGCGAGTGAATGATATTCATAGTGTCAAAAAGGCTAGGTAAAACCTTAATCAGAGAGTCTTTATCCAGTTTATGGAGCTGTAGTCCGTTATAAGCCTTAGTTAAACTCCAGTTGAACTCTTTATGCCTTCCCATATCTATTATTCTAGGAGTAGGAATAGACGAGTACTCTGAATATATAATTTCTTCCTTTTTAAAACCTTCATCAGAATGTGAGTTGAATCTTATTACAAATTTACTTCCAGAATTTTCAAAACTATACGCCTGAGAAAACTCTCCAGTAGAAATCTCTTCAAGATTATCTACTAAGTTCTTAAAATACTCGTCAACAAACTTATTAACTTGGTTTTTATATATTTGAGTTTTATGCATTATTGTTCAGTCCTGATTTTATCAATTATTCTTCTAAAAGTCCTTTTTATATTAGATACATCAAGATCCATTATTTTTGATAATAAGCTAATTGATCGATATCTTCCTTCAATCTCCTCTATAGCAAATGATGCTAGTTTATATTCGGAAGCTGTTAATCTTTCAGTTAGATTCTCAAGACCAAATTGTTTTATTAATTTAAGCACTTCTATTTGACCAGGTTTTAATGCTCGTCCATTTTCATTAACAAATTTTTCTTCCTGTTTTGATGCAGATACAGCCTTCTTAATAAGGACTTCTATTACATTTTCAGAATCTAATCCAAGTGCTATAACTATTTCTTCATGAGAATATTCAAAACTTCTATCATCTTTTTTCATATACATATCTAATATTTCAAGCTCTTCGTCTCTAAAGTAAGCTCTAAACTTTGGATTATCCATTAGAGTTAATAATTGATATCTTCCAGAATTAGGTTTCAACTTCATACCTCTGCTATCTAAGTAGAATGTTGCATCTTCACTCAGATACAATTCAATCTTCCTAGCACTTTCTTGAAGAGACTGTTCAACCTGAGCTCTTGTTCTATTTAACTCATAGGCAATAAGAGAACTGCTTGGATATATTGAGTTCCTTTTTAACTGAAAGAAAACTTTTATAATTTTTTTCTGATCCTTTGTTAAGAATTTTTTGTATAGTAAATCCGGAAGCTGCACTATAGCTTTTATTAGCTTTGCCTGTGAAGAATTTTCTTTTATTCTTAATATTCTTCCATTTGAAGTTATTTCATATTCACCACCATCAGCAATTCTTTTTTCTGCATTTTGTAAAAAGACTTTAATCTCAAAGTTAGAAGCTCCCGTAATATCTTGAGCTAGTGCTAGGTAATTATGGTTAATCCAATCTTTTCCTTTATTGGAAGTCAAATTTAATGGTTTATGTGAATTTATTCTGCTTTTTGTAAGTAAAATATTTAGTCTATTATTTTTTGCGGGTGGGTAGACTCTATTTCCTAGTGCATCATACTTTTTGTTTTTTATCTGTGCTTTTGATATTGAAGTCACTTCTTCTTCTAAATCTTCTACTGCTTCTTTATTTGGAATATCTAAGTTTATTACTTCAAAATCGTTTAATATCTCAACTTCATCAATTACACCATCATCAATATATTCGTCATCGTATAAATCCTCATCAAGATCTTCAATGATTCTTCCATCATCATCAACTATATGTGTTTGCATTTCGTATTGTTCTTCAAAATCATCTGAATCAGGTTCTAAGAAGTGATCTTTTATTTTCCCAGTTAACTCATACACGTAGTTCATTGAGCTTTCACCATTAAAGCCAAAGATTATTTCTATATTAATTCCAGTAGAAATGTAATTAATTGTTTTTCTAATTTCATCTAATGTCATCAAACCTGGTGCAAATTTTACATTTATGTATTCTGCCAATCTACCTACACCAAGTTCGAACTGTGAAAGAATGAGTGTCGGAGAAATATTATATTTATAACTCAAATCGTCTAAGTCTTGAACTTTTGGGACTAAACCAAAGAAACAAAGAAGTACATATGTTTTTCTAAGATCAAAGAATAATATATCTGATAGTATATCAACTGGATCTGTAGAATATAAATTAACAATATTCTTACATTTAGCAATAATTATTTGCTGCAGTTTTTCCTCAAAAATATTCTTAGGAAGGTAATCTAGTGGATTGTATTTATCGAAGTAAATAAACTTTAGCCAAAACTCTCTCTCATCATTTTTATAAAATACTTTTAAGTAATCTGAAACTTTTTCTTTTAAGAACTCAATAGAAACTTCTCCATAGATAATGGTTACAAAATGAATCGCGGATTCTACAATTTCTTTATTTGTTCTTAATCTTTCTCTATTTAGCACTTCCATTCAGTGATTTTAACATCATAAGTATAAATCTTGACAAAAATTTGGCTTGTGGTTTAAACTTAATTTAG
>JBLGEO010000085.1:0-43185 GCA_047445235.1 Candidatus Dojkabacteria bacterium
TGGTGTTATTGCACTACCAGGCGGTTTTGGTACTTTAGAAGAACTTTTTGAGATCCATTGCTTGATAGAGATATACGAGAGAATTTGCGGCAAACTCTTTTTAGTTCAAGATCCGAATTTAGTGGACAGTTGGCGATTCAACATCAAAGGTTCTAGAGAATATCTAAATATTTTAATTGAAAACTGCATGTTGGAAGGCCCTGCAAGATTTGAGGCTATCAATAGCTTAGCTTATTTGCAAGGTAAAACTGCTGTGGAAAAGTTTAGTCATTTTATTAAAATGCCTATACTACCTCCAGTAGAAGAAGCCTAAAACAATAGCTTATTCTCTTTAAAACTAAACCAAGAATCTACAGTCACAATTACATGATCCAGTACTTTTATATCTAGCAACTTTCCTGCGGCTATTAACTTCTTAGTTACTTCAATATCGTTTTCAGATGGGTCCGCTTGATTCGATGGATGATTATGTGCAATTATCATGCTTGCAGCAGAATACTTTATTGCTGGCTCGAACACTTCTCTCGGATGCACTAGACTTGCGTTAATTGTTCCAATAGAAATAATTTCTTTATTAATTGTTTGGTTTCTCGAATCTAAAAATAGTACAACAAAATGTTCTTTTCTGCTTGTTCGAATGTCGGAAAGCTCTTCCCACGCCTCTTTAGGACTTAAAATAATTGAACGTTTCTTATCCTTTAGATATCTTTTTCCAATCTCAAAACTCGCAACAATTTCAGAAGACTTTGTTGGACCTAAACCTTTAATCTTAGAGAGTTTTTCAACACTAATATTATTTATGTCATAACCTACGACCTTTACTATTTCTTTGGCCAGCTCAATTACGTTTTTACCTTTTCTGCCGGTGCGGACCAGTATCGCGAATAACTCCTCGTCACTCAATTTCTCTGGACCATATTTAATTAACTTTTCTCTTGGACGTTCAATTCTTGGAAGATCTGCAATTTTCATACAGGAGTTATATCCTGAAATGGGATTTTATACAAGTATAAAAAGTTACGTGTTTCTAGTTAAGAGTTTCGAGTAGAATAAATATATCCAACCAGTAACCCGTAACTCTTAACTATTCTTATATTTATCAAAATCCGCTTTTACTTGTTCAAATCCTTTCTTTTCTAATACTCCATACATAGCATTCTTAGAAAGTTCGACTCCAGGTTGATCGAAAGTATTTATATTTAATAAGTTTCCAAAATAACTAACTGCAACTTCAAAAAAGTAGAACAGTTGACCTAAATTATACTCATCAACTTTTGGAATCGTTAATGTTGCATTTGGTCTTCCATTTGCAGTTAGAGAGAATGCTGAAGTTTCTTGTTCATAATTTAATAGCTCATGAAAGTTATGTCCTTTTAGAAATTCGAAAGCTTCTGCATCAGTATAATCTTCAGGTAAATCAATATTCACTCGACTTCCTTCTGCTCTTATAAATGTTATGACTTTGTCATTAGGACCTTCATTGTAAAGTTGTAGTTGAGAATGTTGATCTACTGGGCCTACTGCTGCTATAGGTGTTTGTCCTTCGTGAACCTCGTTTCCTTCTAGGTCTACTTTTTTTCCTAAACTTTCTGCCCATAGTTGTTGATACCATTTTGCAAATTCGTAAAGTCCGTATTGATACGGCATCATTACTGAAATATTCTTTCCACCTTTATAGTAAAGATACTTTAAGCCAACATATTCTAAAATATCGTCCATTTTATCTTTAGACTTTTTAATTTCCTCATCTAAATCTTGTGCTCCTTTTAGCATTTGCTCAACATCAACTCCAACTAGATAAGCTGGAATTAACCCAACGGTAGATAAAACTGAGAACCTTCCTCCAACATCGCTTGGAACTTCGAACGCATCGTAATTTTCTTTAGTTGCTAATTCTCTCAAAGTTCCTGTTACAGCATCTGTAAGAAAAATGAAATGTTTTTGTGGAGTATGTTCTTCGTTATCCATTTGCACATACAAATTTCTAAAGTATGCAAAAGTAGAGGCTTGCTCTACAGTGTTTCCAGACTTAGAAACAACAAAGAACATAGTTTTCTTTAAATCAATAACATCTAGGAGTTCAGCTATAGCTTCTGGATCCGTAGTATCTCCAGAAAAATAAATGTTTTTAGAATGTCTATCGTCTTCGGTACTCTTTTGGTTATAGTAAAGTCCATTGATCGCTCTTTGTATAGCTCTTGTTCCTAAATCAGATCCTCCGATACCAATTATTACAATTGTTTCCATCTGTTCAGTTAATTTCTTAACTTTATCTAAATCCTTTTTGATTGATTCGTATTCGTATGGAAGTCTTTTAAATCCTAGTTTTTCAGCTAAGAATTTCTTTTTTGCTTCCATTAACTTATCGTTCAGGTCATTAAGATCTGGTTTATCTAATCCAATTCCTAATTTCTCGAAGAACATATTTTTGAGATCTACTTTTATCATTTTGTGAAAGTAATAACTATTAATAATTAAAATTATATTATTTATAAAGCGTTTTATCTACATTTTGGTTTATGATTCCTGTTTATCTCCTCTTTGCTCAAGAATTTTTGTAATTTCATTCATTGTTATTATGTTAGTACTTGTTATTATCATATTTAGAAACTTTTCCATAGGTGTAGTACTTACCTCCTTACCAAAATCAATCCTTAATTCATCTCTCAAACTTCTTAATTCCTCATCACTGTAATCTTCTAGCTTAGCTGGTGATAATCTTATAGATTCTCTTACCGGAATAGCTGATGGATCAAAAGGAAGTTCATTAGACATAAGTTATTAGTAAAAATTATATGACTTGTACAACGTTTTATCTATAGCTTGAAGCTTAGGAAATTGAGTATATAATATTATTAGTATTTTTTATATTCTTTTTATGAAGAATTCAATGTTAGTCATTCTCGTTGTAGTAATTGTAGTGATTATAGGTATTGGTGGAGTATTGTTATTAAATAGCAATAATTCTTCTAATAATACAACAGTAACTCCTACACCAACTCCAACACCTACTCCCGTGACAACTCCAAATACAACAGGAACTAGTGCTAAGGTAGATGTTTCGATTTCAGGTATGTCATTTCCTTCATCTACAACTATTAATAAAGGCCAAACAGTAGTTTGGACAAATAATGATAATACAGTACACACTGTAACTTTTGATGATGGTTCCGCAAGTTCAGGTACTATTTCTGTTGGTGGAACATTTACGCATACATTCAATACAACAGGCTCATTTACATATCATTGTAATTTTCATTCAAACATGACTGGAAAGATTATTGTTCAGTAAGCCCCTAGAAAGTAAAAAAGGCACCTTTCGGTGCCTTTTTTGTTATGCTTCGTCAGCTTTCTTCTTGTAGAAGTCATCAGGAAGGGGAGTTTCATAGATACCTTTTAAAGCGTTTTCTAATGTAATAGTTGCTTCATCACAATTTTCTAAATTTTTTAAATTGCCTAGAATATTTGTAAGTCTTGTTCTTAACTCATCACTTAGATCTTCACTAAGTATGCTAAGCATTGTTCGAACTGCAAAAACAGCATTAGCTAACCTATTAGTTTGTCCTACATCGATCAATCCTTCTAAGTGTGGTACAAGCCTTTCCATTAAAGAACTTGTAGCATCTAAAACCTTAACTCTTCTATCTATCATTTCTAATTTAGCAATTGCTGGGTTACTGAAAGTGTTAACATTTGCAACAAAGTCTGTAGGAGCATTTCTAATAGAATTGTCTCTTTTTCTCATTATGCCTCTATACATTTTTCCTAGTTCTTCTTTTGTGTATGTATTAATCAAATCAGCGTTAAATTCACCAGCCTTCGTATCTAATGCATTCGTGATTGCCATTCCTAATGTGAAATGTAAGTCCTTTTTAAACTCTCTTAAGTTAGCAATATTTTTTAATTCGAATACCTTTTTTAGAAAATCTTCAGATATTTCTTCTTCGTACTCTTTAATCGTTTCTAAAATTTGTAGAAGAAGTTGAACTATCTGCTCATAGTTCTCTGGGTAATTCTTTGCTGTAATTTCTTCCTCGGGTAAAATTTCTATTAACTTTGTTACAAGTCCAGAAAGAATAAAGTTTGCATACTCACTAGGTTGAATATTATTTAGATAAGTTAGATCTATATCGCTTAAATTCATAATAATTTACTAATATATATAGCTTGGATTTTATTTTGAAACCGTTAAATAGTCAACTATTACTGGTAACAATCTATCTTCTAGTTTATTTAACTTGACCTTTGGATCGATACCGTCATAAAATAGCGACGTTCGACTATCGAATTTATTTATTTTTTTTATTTTATAAAAATATGGCAAAAAGAGTTGCAATCAATGGATTCGGAAGAATCGGAAGACTCGTATTCAGAGCTCTTCTAGAAAGAGACATGCTAGATGGAGAGATTGAAGTTGTTGCTGTTAACGATTTAGTTCCAGCAGAAAACTTAGCTTATCTCCTAAAATATGACACAACACACGGAAAGTTAAATATGGATGTTAAGGCTATTGACGACAATACAATCCAAGTTGGAAAGTATACAATCAAGACTTTAGCTCTAAAAGCTAATCCTTCAGAGTTACCTTGGAAAGATATGAATATTGACATCGTTATCGAGTCAACAGGATTCTTCACAAAGAAGGCAGATGCAATGGGACACATTACAGCAGGAGCAAAGAAAGTAATTATCTCTGCACCAAGCGACGAAGATGTTAAAACAATCTTGATGGGAGTTAACCATGAAGAATACCAAGGAGAAGATTTAATTTCTAATGCAAGCTGTACTACAAACTGTTTAGCACCAATTGTACATGTTTTATTAAAGGAAGGGATCGGTTTAGAAGAAGGTTTAATGACTACTTCACATGCTTATACAGCTTCACAATCACTTATGGATGGACCTTCAAAGAAGGCTTTTAGAGATGGTAGAGCAGGAGCAATGAATGTTATCCCAGCAACAACAGGAGCTGCAAAAGCAATCGGACTAGTTATTCCAGAAATGAAAGGTAAATTAACAGGAATGTCTTTAAGAGTTCCAGTATCTGATGTATCTGTTGTTGATTTAACTTTTAAACCAGCTAAAGAAACAAGCATGGCAGAAATTAATGCAGCAATGAAAAAAGCATCAGAAACTTATCTAAAAGGAGTTTTAAACTACACAGAAGAACCAGTGGTTTCAAGTGACTTTATTCACGATCCAGCATCCAGTACATACGATGCAACAGCAGGAATTGAACTAAACAGTAGATTCTTCAAAATTATTGCATGGTACGATAATGAATGGGGGTATTCAAATAGAATGGCAGATCTACTAAAGATTGTAGTAGAAAAGAGTGCATAATTAAAGAAAAAGACCGAGTAAAATCGGTCTTTTTGTAAGCCTAAATTCAATTAACCAGTTTGGCGCTATAGTTGCCGAAAAGAGGTGACAAATGATATAATCCAGAGGTTAATTTAATAAATTGGATACTAAAAAGCAATCTGAAAATTTAGACATAAATTCAGTCCCTTTGCATCAAAAAGATAGGGTGCTATTTCTATTGTCAATTCTGGACAGTGCTGATCCAAAGAATATTATTTTAGGTGAAGTTAATACAAGCCTTGTTCTCATAAAAGCCTATGCTGATGAATTACATCAAATACGAGAATATCATGAGATAATCACTGGAGATGAAAAGGTAGTTGAAGAGGATGTAGACACTTTAATAAGTGACAATCCTATTTCAAGTGCTCATTCTAGAAATGTAAATGAAATTATAGACATTTATCTAGAATCTACTAAGACTGGATCGTTTGAAACTAGACTTACAGTTATTAGAAATCTTATTCAGTGCGTAATAATTAAATTTAATGTAATCAAGTCTTCGAAATGGGACGAACTTAACATTGAGAAGTTATCAAGTGAGCTTAAGAGCTTAAAATTAGATCTAATATTTATTGATCTAATGCTTTCAAGTGTTTTCAAATGGTATAGATCAAGTCCTGGGTCTGAACTCTATAGATTTGGTGGTTTACTACATCATGATTTCAGAAAACCTCTTATAAATGCATCAAGTACTATTGGCGGAATGGCTGATTATAAAGGAGAGAAACTACTTGCTGCATATAAAATGTACACTCAATCTTTTAAAGAAAATCAACTTTCTGTCTGGGATAGTACTCAAAAGTCTCTTGAGGAAAATCTTATATTATTAAGTGATTACCTTGAATCCTTGACTTATGAATCAGATAAACCTTTCTTGGATTTTCAAAACTTAAAAAATACTATAAATCTAAAAGATACTCAACTGACTCTGGAGGTCGATGGAAATGAAGCAGACATGTTTTGCTTTAATGATATGGAAACTTGGATTTCAATTCATACTTTATTACTAAATGCTTTAGATAGTCGTGCTAAGTATTTAAAGGTTGTTGTAAAAACATTAAATGGAAAAGCAGTTTCTATAAGAGTTTATGATGATTGTCCTACAAGAGATAACAATCCATCTGGATATTGGCCAGAAACTTATAAAAAGAATGTAATTGCTAGATTTGAAGCAGGTTATCGACATCCACAAAATCCTGGATTCTCAGACAAGAGAGGTGGGGAAAATGTCGCTTTTCTTAGAGGTCAGTTTGCCTCAAAGTCTGGGTTAGAATGTGATATTAATAACCTTATTACTTTTAGTGTAAAGCCAGAAATAGTGAATGGTATTGAAATGAAATACATTGATGTTAGTTTTGATACGAAAAATCAGATTGCTAAAGCATTAGAAAGCTAATTTTTCGAATTCATCTGTCATCAGAAATTTGCGATAATACAATGTATTATCGCTTTTTTTATACTTATTATTTAGCTAATATGTACACTCTCAAAAAAGATATTTCTAAATTCTCATACTTAAATATTAAAGATATTGAGAATAAAGTGGTTATTATCAGATCTTGTCTAAATGTAGCTGTAGATGAATCAGGTGTAATGACTGACGCAACAAGGTTCTATGAATCACTTCCTTTAATTAGAGACTTAGCTTCTAAAGCAAAAAAAGTTATTGTAACTGCTCATTTAGGCAGACCAGAAAAGAAAGAGAAAGCATTAAGCTTTTGGAATGTAGCGGAAAAATTGCAGGAAGAACTTGATGAAGATAAGATTGAAGTTAAGCTTGTAGATACATTAAAAGATGCAAAAACTTCCAAAGCAAAAGTAACTTTACTAGATAACATTAGATTTTTTCCTGGAGAAGAAAGTAAAGACAAAGACGAAAGAATGAAATTTGCAAAAGAACTTTCTGGACTTGCAGATGTATTTATTAACGATGCATTCGCTGATTATAGAGAATCAGCTTCTACATTCGATATTGCAACTTTACTACCAAGTTACTTAGGACCAGTGTTTATTAAAGAAGTTGAAGCACTTTCAAAATTCTCAGCTCCAGAAAAACCATTTGTTGCAGTATTAGGAGGAGCAAAACTCTCCGAGAAATTAGATGCCTTAAGTGCATTAGTAGAGATTGCTGACAAAGTGATTGTAGGTGGTGCTATGGCTTATACTCTAATGAAAGCAAAAGGAATTGAAACTGGGAAATCTTTAATTGAAGTGGATAAATTAGATGTTGCTATGGATATAGTTTCAAAGTATTCAGATAAACTTCTACTTCCTATAGACCACTTAGTTGCACAAGAATTTAAATCAAAATCTCCATACGAATATACAGAAACTGAAGTAATTCCAGCAGAAATGATAGCAATAGACATTGGGTGGAATACTATTAGAAAATTTAAAACAGAGTTATCAAACGCCAAATCCGTTCTATGGAATGGTCCAATGGGAGTATTCGAATGGATTCATTCAAGTGTTGGAACAAAAGAAATTGGAAGTGCAATTGCTGCGAACCAAGATGCATTTACACTTGCAGGTGGCGGAGACTCTATTGCTGCAATAAATCAATTTAACCTAAAAGGATTTGATCATATATCAACAGGAGGTGGTGCAATGCTTGCATTCTTAGCATATAACAAATTCCCTACTTTGGATGTTATTATTAAATAATGCAGGGTTGGAGAGCAGAGGAACCGGAGCATAATCCAGAGGATACTCCTACACATGGCAATGTCTATAGGCTTGTGGCATGGACAGAGGGGTACCCTCAGTTAGGAATCCTTGTAGATTTATTTGGAATGGTAACTAATCCAGGAAATCTTGCAGTGCGAATGGCTCGATTAACTAATCTTCAGAAGCGAGATTTTATTCTACTTGCTACAACTGCAATGGGAGAGGGCAGATTGAAAGACGAGCTAATTTTAGGACTACTTGATTTGATATGGGAGCAACATCTATCAAAATTTAGTACTGATGATGGAACCAAGCAACTTGAAAAGGTACATTCAGAAATAATGTCTCTTATTTGGGAGTTTTGCTCACCCTTACCAATTTAAAAGACCCTTTCGGGTCTTTCTCTCTTATTAAGTTTTAAAACTATTCTCCAAAATAGACACCTAGTTTCTTAGCTGTTTGGAAGATTAAATCGGATTCTTCTACCTTCTTTAACTTATCAACAGCTTCCTCAATTGGAACTGTCTTCATCTTGCCAGCAACATATGCAACCATTTGTCCAAACTTCTTATTTACAACAGCATCCATTGCAGCCACACCGTAGCTCTTTGCAAGGATTCGATCTTCAGCATTTGGAGTCCCACCTCTTTGTGTATGTCCTAAAACAACATTTCTCATTTCAAATTCTCCAGGTGCAAGTTCATTTAATCTCCTCATAATTTGTTCACTAATTCCTCCTAAAAGCGGTTCAGGCTTGCCATCGATATTTTCTTTTGTAGAAATCTTTTCATTTTTTGCTTTTGCTCCTTCACTTACAACAACAACAGAATAGTTTCGACCAATCTTTTTTCTCCAAGCTAAATATCTTATTAAACCCTTGTAGTCAAATTCAATCTCAGGAATTAAAATTACATCTGCTCCACCAGCTAAACCAGCGTATAAAGGAATCCAACCAACATGTCTTCCCATTGTTTCAACAAACATAACTCTATCATGACTAACTGCGGTGGTGTGAATTCTATCAAGCGCTTCAACAGCAATCTCAACAGCAGAGCTAAATCCGAAAGTCATATCAACTCCAGCTAAATCATTATCAATTGTCTTTGGAACACCAACTATTTTTACTCCCATATCAGCAAGTTGCATTGCACCGCTTAAAGTTCCATCTCCACCTATAACTATTAAAGCATCGATTTTTAAAATCTCCAAGTTCTTCTTTGCAAGTTTTAAAATTTCATCAGGAATGTTGTTTGCATCGCCTTCATCTCCACCTTTCCCAGCAAATCTACCCTTGTTTACCGAATGTAAAATAGTTCCGCCAAGATGGCTAATACCTCTAATCTGTTCCATTCCAAGTTCCATGTACTCCATGTCTAAAATTCCTTCCCAGCCTTTTATAAATCCAACAAATTTATAATCTTTTCCAATTCCGTACTTAACTGCAGATGCTATAACTGCATTAATTGCTTGAGTGTCTCCGCCGGAATTAACAATACCTATTTTTTTCATCTATGTTTATGTATAATAACTAATCTAATTGTTGCTAAATTTTAGCGATATTTTATACTGACTTTGTAATTGACACAAGGGGCAATTGCAAGGAATAATATAGTTTACACCAAAAAATAATTTTTAAAAGTTTTCTAATGTCAGATAAAAAGTTTCATAAAAAAGTTGTCTTATTAATTATGGACGGCTGGGGTTTAGCAAAATCCGATAAGTTTAACGCAATAGAAAACGCAAAAACACCAAATTTTGACATGCTAGTAAGAGAATACCCAAATACTAAATTAAAATCAGATGGTGAATCGGTTGGTTTACCTGAAGGACAATTTGGTACATCTGAAGTCAATCATATGACAATGGGAGCTGGTAGAGTAATTTATCAAGATCTTCCAAAGATTAACAAGGCAATAGAAACTGGAGAGTTTTTTAATAATCAAGCATTTCAAAAATCAATAGATCATGCAAACGATAATAAGTCCAATATTCATTTAATAGGCATATTAAGTGACGGCGGAATCCATTCCACAACTGAGCATGTTTTCGCAATATTAGAAATGCTTCATAAACAGAATTTTAAACAGAATGTTTTTATCCATGCCTTTACTGACGGAAGAGACACACCTCCAAAATCTGCAGGAAAGTATTTTGAAAAATTAGATAAAGTAATTGCAAAATATCCAGAGTTAAAAATTTCGCTTGCAACTATTCAAGGCAGATTCTACTTAGATAGAGATAGAGATTGGGCAAAAACAGAGAAAGCATTTGACCTTATTGTAAAAGGAAAAGGCTCTCACTTTAACAGCTGGGAAGCTGTTATAAATATGGAGTATAACCAAAACGTCACAGATGAATTTATAAGTCATTTTGTAATTAACAAAGAAGGGACAGTAAAAGATAACGATAGTGTAATTTTCTTTCACTATAGAACAGATAGACTTTATCAAATTGTAAAAAGACTTTTACAAGAAGAAATAAAAAATTTGAATGTAACAACATTAATTAGTGTAAGTGAGGAATTTGATACAGTTCAATTAGCTTTCCCGAGAGATAAGATAAACGATGTTCTTGCAGAAGTAATTTCAAATGCTGGAGTTGCACAATTCCATGTTACAGAAACAGAGAAATATCCTCATTTAACTTTCTTTCTTAACGGAGAGAAAGAAAAGGAAATGCCACACGAAGAATGGAAAATGATTCAATCTAATAGATATGTAAAGCCATACTATAACTTCGAACCAAGTATGAGAAACTACGATATTACACAAGATATAATTGACGCAATTAAATCAGAAAAATACGGTTTTATAATTGCCAATTTAAGTAGTCCAGACATGGTAGGTCATACCGGAAACTACGAAGCAGCGATAATCTCAGCAGAGTCAGTAGATTATTGTTTAGGAAAAATCTACGAGGCAATTAAGGATAACTTTAAGGACTATGCTTTACTCGTAACTGCAGACCACGGAAACTCAGACATGATGTGGGATTATGAGAACAATCAGCCTCATACTCAACACACTACATCGCCAGTGCCATTTATTATGGTATCGGATTTAGAAGCAAAATTAGATAGAAGAGAAAGTTTAGAAGATATAGCACCAACGGTACTAGACCTTATGGGTTTAGAGAAACCAGGTGTTATGACTGGAACAAGCTTAGTAATAGATAAATAATTACTTATTTTTTTTAATACTTTCTATTTCGTTCTCTAGCATTTTGTTCTCAAGGCCTTTTAGTAAATTGCCAAAGGCGAAAATGTTAAGACCTTGAATAAGAAGGCCAATGCCCCAGAAAAGGCTGACCCAGTAGAACCATAAAGAGTGAGGAGAAGTTACAAGGTTAACTATTAGAAGTAAAGTGTTTACAGTAACGTATACGATAAGGTGGTATAAAAAACCAATCTTTTCACCAACTCTTTGTCGAGCTTGTTTAATTATTTCGTCATCAGAGTTCATTCAAAAAAGATAATAAATATACTTTATCATTTTAAACTTTAGAAAAATCTTATACAATAATATAGTTTATACAAACTTATGAGAGCGAACCCAAAAAGAATAATATTAATTTTTATGCTTATTGCATTTGTTTTGGTAACTATGCTTGCCACATATGTAATTCAGCGTAATCAAAGTCCAACTGATGCTCAGGCTCTGTTCGGGGGTAGAATAGAATCCGGCTATCCTTCAGCAGGTTTTCTTCTTATTGAAACAACAGCAGGAGGTTTGAAGCTTTGTGGATATTCAGTACTTAGTGGAAGAGTTGCAATAACAGCTTCACACTGCGTAGATGATGCTAAAAATATTTATATGGGGAGAGGAGACTTCAATCAAGATACATCAAACTTATTAAAAGTTGATAAAGCAGTTCAGAAAGCAGGATGGGTAGAAAGTAAAGCTCGATCCAGTGACTTTGCAGTGTTAAATTTTTCAGATACAAAAGGTTTCTTTTCTAGTTTTGCAGAAGTTGCATCTGTAGTTGAAGGATGTAAATACAGGGTTGTTGCTTATGGAAGAACAGAGAACGCAGGAGACTCGAGCCAGCCACCAAGAAAAAGTACATCTCTTTGCGCAACAAGTATTACTCAAGATACATTCTTAGTGCAAGGAAATAATGCAGGAATTTGTTTTGGTGATAGCGGAAGTCCAGTATTTTTTGATGGAACAAACAGAGTCGTAGGTGTTATTACTTCAATTCTTAAGCAGCCAGGTAGTTCAGATACAGCTTCACCATGTGACTTTAATAACACTGCAGTAGTAGTTAGAGCAGACGCTAATAAATCTATGATTGAAGATAGTCTAACAGCTGTTAATCAGAACACTCAAGAGCTAACTGTAGTAGACGGGACAACAGTGGAGGTCGTTTCGGACACACTACTTTCTAGAATTGGATTATCTAGATTAGAAAATCTAACTGAAGATGACAAATTTAGAGTAGCAATTATTGGAATTATTATCTTAATGATAATAATAATAGCAATGCTAATTAAACTTCTTAGAACGCCAGAGAAAAGAGCTTACGTAGAGATTTAAGCAATATCCATTCTGTTTTCTGGAAGATTAACCATTCCCATATATCTTTCAAATTGCCTTCTAAACCCCTTTAGAAAGTTCTGTCTACTAAATTCACGCACTTCGTTATACATAGGTGGTTTACCAATTTTATGCAACTCATCAACATAGTCAACTGTAGTAAGATCACTTGATGTGCTATAAATTTTTGATTCTAAATTTGAATCCTTCTGTATTAAGGCCTTAAAAACCTCATCTCCTTGCCCATGCTCTGCTGCGGGACCCATAATAGTATGGTCTAAAAATACCGCTTCTACTTCACTTAGGTCCATTCCAGGCAATGCTTCAAAAAGTTTGATTGAATTATCAAAGAAAACAATATCATCAATTGAGTATTTTCCTTCAAGGATAAATCTAAAGGTTGTATCTACATCATGATCATCATCAACTATTAAGATCTTCATATTAAATTAAATAAATTCTATTGCTCTGCCTAAGGCATACTCAAACGAGTTTCTTACTATTTCATTATATGTAGGATGAGCGTGAATTGTGTTTGCAATATCTTCAATACTAACTTTATTGTGAATTATATTTGCATAACCTTGTATTATTTCTCCTGCTAGATCTCCAATCATTTCTGCAGCAATTAAATATTTGCTAGACTCATTAATCCATAGTTTTACGAAACCAGAGTTATGTTCTTCTATGTTTGCTCTTAAATTTGCGGTAAAAGGAAATTTAACAACTTTGATTCCCGATAAGTCCTCTGGAACCTTACCAACAGTAGCAACTTCTGGGATAGTATAAACAACTGCAGGAATAACATCGTAGTTCATTTCTCTTTTTGCTCCCATTATATTTTCCGCAGCTATAATACCTTGCTGTATTGCAACGTGAGCTAGGATACTTAATCCAGTCGCGTCTCCAATTGCATAAATATTTTCAATCTTAGTTTGCATAAAGGTATTCACAGTTATTCCTTTAGGGCTAAACTCAATCCCTAGTTTCTCAAGCATTGGGTTATTTATAATAGCTTTTCTACCAATTGCAATTAAATTCATTGGAGATTCAATTTCTTTTTTTTCTCCGGTTGCAGAAACTTCAAGTGATAATTTACCATTCGTAATATCCATTACCTTATGACCAGTTAATATTTCAATACCTTGCTCTTTTAAATCCCTTTCAATCTCTGCTGAGATTTCAGGATCCATCATACTTACACATCTATCCAAGAGTTCAATAATTCTTACTTTTGTTCCGAAGTGTGAGAAAAGGGCAGAGAACTCAAGACCTATAATTCCTCCTCCTACAATAGTCAGCTCTTTAGGTAAATCTTTAATCCAAATTAATTTATTGCTGTTTACAATAGATAGATCCGGCTTATTCAAGAATCCTGGGACCAATGGCTCGGAACCTGTAGCAAGAATAATATGCTCTGTTTCTAGAGTGGTTTCTTCAGTTACACTTGTATGATCAGCATAAGGGCTTTCACCATTTACCTGTGTTAAATCTTTATGTGGATTATCGTATGGACTTATCTTTACATGATTAGCATCAATAACATCTCCTGTTCCTTGGAAAATGTCTACTTTCCAATAGTCTAACAAATGCCTAATTTCCTCCCTAGATTTTTTCATTACCTCATCTCTTCTTTCAGCAACTCTAGAAAAATCAACGACTGGTTCTCCAACATTGACTCCATAGTGTGCAGACTGTTTTGCGTATTTAGCATACTTTGCAGAAGTGATCATTGCCTTGCTAGGAGTACAACCCCAGTTTGTACAAATACCGCCTATTAAATCTCGTTCAATAATAGCCACCTTAGCACCGAGTTGAGCCAATCTAATAGCAGCTGTGTAACCTCCTGGCCCAGATCCAATAACAATAGTTTTATATTGCATAAATTAACTTTAACAAATGAATTAATTTGCGTTTTTAATGTTTGCTTTTACAGTTTGTACAGAATGTTCAAAAGCTTTTCTTTCCATTTCGTTTAGTGGGACTTCACCTACAATCCTAAAACCATCAGAGTTTAGCATTACAGGTACTCCAATTGAGACGTCTTTAACACCATATTCTCCGTTAAGCATTACACTTAAGGGATAAATCTTATTCTCATTTCTAATAATGGATTTACATATAGATGCTACAGCGTTTCCAATTCCGTAATAAGTTGCTTTTTTACCTTTAATAATTTCGTAAGCAGTGTTTCTTACTTTCTCTGCTATGTCAGTATAGTACTGAGTGTTTAATTTAACAAATGACTCTAAAGGCATATTTGCAATATTTCCTGAGCTCAGAACTGGAAAAGAAGTGTCTCCATGTTCTCCCATAATATAAGCGTGTACATTGTTTGCATTTACATGCGCTTCTTTTGCAATAGCTCCCTTAACTCTAGAAGTATCTAGGATTGTTCCACTTCCAAACACTTGGCTTGGTGGAAGTCCAGATTCTTTTACAGCGATGTAGGCTAATACATCTACTGGATTTGTAACCATGCAAATATAAACATTCTTTTTTGTTGCCTTTATTTTAGAAACAACATCTCGAATAATCTTTGCATTAATTCCTAGTAGTTCTGTTCGAGTTTGCCCTTCCTTTTGTGCAGCTCCACAAGTAATTACAACGATATCTCCATCTTCAATATCTTTATAATCTGCGTATTTAATACTAACTCCATTTGTAAAGTTAGATGCATCTACCATGTCTAAAACTTGTGCCTTTGCCATTTCTTCTGCAATGTCGAGAACTAGAATTTCGTGAGCAATTTCTTGATTCAAGATAGAATAAGCTATAGAAGCACCAACATTTCCTGCTCCGATAACTACAACGCGACCTGATGGGTTTGACATAAAAATAATAAAAAAATTAGGTTAATTATCTAAAAAACTATAAACAATTTTGGATAGGCCCTCTAAGTTATCACGCCCACTATCCCAATCAATATCTTTATCCATAACAATCATAATGTAGTTGGTGTTTTTACCATAAACTATTGCAGAATCACAGTAGTTAATATCGTTATCTGTCCAGAGATTTCCGATTTTATTTGCAAATTGTATTCCATCTGGTAATCCTAACCCAATACCTTGCCTATTCCATTCTAAAGCATTTTCCATCAGATTAATTAGATAGTCTCTGGATTTAACTGACACTGTTCTTGCGTTGTAAAGATCGTCAAATAGTTTTCCTAACATTTCTGCTGTACCAATATGTGGATTCAAGAATAGTGGATTTACTCCAAGTTCGTTCACTGTTCGGGGATTAACTGCCTCGTAAGAACCTCCTAAAAATTTATCCATATGATACCAAGCAGTGTTATTACTATCCTCAATTAATCTTTCAAGATAAGTATGGATTGGAACCTGTGTTCCAGCTGGTAGTTCACCTAATTCGTCATCTGTTGAGAATTTAACGTCATCTTGTATAGGGTAAGTAGTGTCGAGAGTATATTTACCAGCATCAATATCCCTTAAGATAAGTATGGCCATTGTCATTTTTGCCATACTAGCAGGTGGAAATATTACAGAATTATTTATTCCTGTAACAGTATTTCTACCTAAGTCTTTTATCCAAATACCATACTTATCGAATAGTCCATTAACATTTAAATAAGAGATAAGTTCCCTCTTCATTGCGTCGAAGTCAACATCGTTATAAGCAACAGTAATTGTAGTTTCAATAGAAGAACTTCCATTAGTAAATTCAATAACATAATCTCCGTCATCAAATTTCTCTGGGGAGATTACTAGCGAATTATCGTTATATTTAATAAAAGAAGGAAGTTTGGCAATATTCAAAAAGTATCCTGTGGGAATTTGAATTGTTTTACTCTCGCCAACTAAGACTTTTACATCTGGTTCTACTGGTGAACTAACTAGAATAGTACTCTCAAAAACACTAGGGAGCAGAGTACTAACATAGTTTGTTCTTACTATATAGAACAGTAGGGTAAAGATAGCAACAAGGAAACACATGAACAAAAGAATAACTAAGCAGCCAAATCTTAGTTTATTCTTTTTAATGCTCCTCCATAAATTCATTATGCAAGTGTTATTTCTTTTGCAAGGTAAACATCCTGAACAGCGTTTAATAGTTTAACTCCTTCTTCGAAAGGTTTTTGGAAAGCTTTTCTTCCTAAAATTAATCCAGAACCACCAGCTCTTTTGTTTATAACTGCAGTTTCGATTGCTTCTTGTAAATCATTTTCTCCACTAGCTCCACCGGAGTTGATTAATGGAATCTTTCCAAGATAACAGTTAGCCACTTGGTATTTTGCAAGGTCAATAGGATTTTCTGTTGAAAGTTCAGAGTACATTTTGTCATCTAGTTTTCCATAGCTAGAGTTTCCAGTATTTAATGCTTTAAACCCACCATTATTTGTTGGAAGTTTTTGTTTAATAATATCAGCTTCTATAGTTACTCCAATGTGATTAGCTTGTCCTGTTAAATCTGCAGCAGTGTGGTAATCAACTCCATCAACTTTGAAAGCACTATTTCTTGTATAGCACCATAGAATTGTAAACATCCCTAATTCGTGAGCTTTAGCAAATTTTTTAGAAACTTCTTGAATTTGTCTTGTAGACTCTTCGGATCCAAAATATATAGTTGCACCAACTCCAGCAGCACCCATGTCAAAAGCTTGCTGTACTGATCCAAACATAACTTCATCAAATTTATTTGGATAAGTTAATAATTCGTTGTGATTTAATTTAACAATAAAAGGAATCTTATCTGCATATTTCTTAGAAACTAATCCTAGAGCGCCTAAAGTAGATGTAACTGCGCTATTTCCAGCTTCAACAGCCAATTTGACAATATTTTCTGGGTCAAAATACATTGGGTTTTTTGCAAAAGATGCTCCTGCAGAATGCTCAATTCCTTGATCCACTGGGAAAATAGAAAGATAACCAGTGTTTGCTAATCTTCCAGCACCATAAAGTCTTTTTAAACTTGCAAGAACTTCGGGTTTTCTATCCGAAAAAGCCATAACTTCATCAACCCAATTTGCATTTGGAGTATAAAATTTCTGTCCAGCAAAAGTTGGAGATTTATAGTTTAGTAAAGCTTCTGCTTTATCTCCTAAAACTGTTTGTATTTCACTAAATGTCATAAACAATTATTAATAACTATTTAAATTAAGTATATCAGCTAACAAATGGTTCGGCTAATTCTTTAGCCTTAGCAACATGATCCTCTGCCTTAACAAATGCAGAAGCTAACAAAACTCCATCAGCTCCAAGCTCTAAAGATTTTGCTACATCTTCTTTTGTAGAAACTCCGGCACCGATAAATACTTTTGTTTTTCCTTTTGTAGCAGCAATAAATGCGCTAACAGCTTCTGGTCTTGTTGTAACAGAAACTCCAGATCCAATTAAATCTTTAGGTTCGAAAGCAATTCCAAATGGAGTCGCTTCTAGAACTTTTGTGGCTTCTTCAACATTCTCGCAGCAAACAACCAATTGAACTCCTTTTGCCTGAATTGCTTTAATATCTTCTACAATCGAATCACTCCAAACTCTATGCTCGCTATGATTATATAAAGATGTAGAAATCCCATGAGCTATTAGATTTTCAGGTGTTGCCCAACCAGTACTACTTCCAGTAGATTTATTATCAACATGCTGAGAAATTATGTTTAAAGTTGAATGAGTATTTTTTTCGTGAACTAAATCTAACATTGAAGGTGCGCAAACAATCTTCTGTGCAAGTTCAGGATTTGTCTCGCTTAACTTAACAACAGCATCTAAAAGCTTTCCAGCATTGTCTCCTGTAGCTTCTGCGTACGTTTTGAAATTAAGAATTAACATAGAATAAAAATAATAAATTAAAATTCTTTTATGACACGTCTCTAAGCTTAACACGCCTCTAGGCCGTTTCAAAGATGCACAACGAGCATGAAATGCGAGGACATGCAGATTTGCACCTACTTGGGTAACAGCCTACTCAGAAAATTTCCTGTTTCTAAGGAATGATAACAGATCTCTTGTGAAATGTTGATGAAGTTTGCTAGAATCCTTGATATGTCTACCACAAAACTATTAGCAAAGTACTCAATCCATCCAACCTTACTATTTGCATTATTAATAATATTGTTTCATCTTCATGGAAATACTGTGGAAGATAAAAGTTACGATTTTATAAAAAAATTTCTCGATTTTCCTGAAAATAACTCCCAATCAGACTGCGAAACCATTTCCTTAGGCATCCAAAATGATCACCAAGAAGCTCTTGTGCAAATGGAGAATTCTAGAGCGGTAGTAGTATTTACCGAGTTGGACCATGCTATCTATCTAGACCCTAAGGTGAAGATTGACTATTTGGCTCAATTATTAAGAAAAACTTTAAATGACAATGGTGCTGCTTTTAATTGTTATTTTGGTGCGTATACATACAATATGAGGTTTACTCCCTACCTACAGTTTATAAACTTAACAGATAACTCAATTTATTTGAAATACTTTTATCATCAAGTTCAATTCGTTTTAACGCTCTCAATTGATTCTGAGAGTAATTTGGAACTGCAGAATATTTCAATTGTCGCCCCTAATAACAAAGAAGTAAAAATGTACTCAAAGTTCACACTAGATATGAATAGCGACGAACTTAACTTCTTGGATGTTACTAATCTTATAGGAGCTGAGGGGCAGGAAGCACTTGAGTATATTAAAAGCCAAGTAAAAATATTTAGTTCTTTACCAAAATTTTTGGAAGGAGTAGGAATTTCAGAAGAAACACAAGAATTAATAAGTGACGTTCATTTACAGTTAAAATAAATAATGAAGGCTTTTGAAGATATAAATAGAAAAAAGATTGTTGGTGTACCTGGCTTGGTTATCTTCTTGATTATCCTTCTGATTATTTCTCAAACACCTAGTGAAGAGAACGAGGCTAAGTTAAATTTAATAAGAGAACTGCTAGCTTTCACTCAACAAAATGAATATCCAGATTGCCAGATAATTGACCTATATGCACCAATCAAAGAAAGGCAAAGAGATAATGATAACTTGTATTTGGAACCATCTCATATTGTTAGATATACAAACCAGTATGGTCGAGAGGAGCATATTGGAAAAGGCATTATGATTGATAAATTAAATATTGCGAGATTAGTAGACTATTTAATTACAACACCAGGAGCAGGTTTAGATTGTAGTATTGGGGATGGAACTGTTAGAGGTGCAAACTGGATTGAAGTACAAACAATGGTTTATTCTAAACAATATTTAAGTTTGTCTTTTTTAACTAAAGGAAGACCATACGCTTTAAGTCTATTCTATACTGAAGAAAATGGTATTAAATTAGACCATATAGATCTTTATGGTGAGAATGGCGGATTTGTAATTAAGGTAAAAGAACAAGACTCAGAAGTTGTACAGGCAGTGGTTACAGAAGGAACAAATGTTGTTGAACTCTCTTTAAATCAACTATTAAATGGAGATTTTTCATCAGTTTGGGGAGAGTATACTCAATTACAATTAAACGCAGTAAAAGATTACGTTAATAAATATACCGATATTATAAAACTTGTCGAGAAGCTGGGTTTTTCTTCAGAAACTAAAGAAATCTTCAGAGATTTTCAGACACTAGTTAAATAACTTCTCCTTATCTCCTCTTTTCAAATTCTTAATCCTAGCCTCTTCTTTAAATGCATCTATCTTATTATCAAAAACTTTTGTATAAACAAGTTCAAACGGCATATTTGCTCTTACATATTTAGAACCTTTGCCAGATCTATGGACTTCTAGTCTTTTTTCTAAATCTTTTGCAACACCACAGTAAAAGGCTCCGTTGGAGCATTTCAAAATATATACTGTGTAAGGCGTATTAAGCTTTGAGTTCATCTGCAAAAACCTTTTTAAGATTTTCTAATGAATCTAAATCGTAAGAAGATGCCGTAACGACATTTTTATTAATTTTCTTTAGTTCTTTTACTTTTTCTTTCTTAATCTTTTCATCTACTAAATCAGTCTTTGTAAGAATAAGAATTTCTGGTTTATCTGCTAATCCATCACCAATGTTCACCAACTCATCTCGAATTGTTTTATAAGCCAAAGCTAAGTCTGGGTTTTCAACAGAAATTAAATGAGCAACTAATCTAGCAGATCTTGTATGTTTAACAAATTTTGTACCAACACCTTTTCCTTCTGCTGTACCTTCAATAAGTCCAGGTAAGTCCATAAGTGTTACTTTATCCATCCTACCTTGCTGTGGAAGTAAAGTAGTAAAGGGGTAAGCTCCAATTTTAGCTTCTGCGTTTGTTAGCTCGTTTAAAATTGTAGATTTACCAGCATTTGGTAATCCGATAAAAATAATATCACTGTATAGTTCTAGAACTAATTTAGGATGCATCTCTTGCCCAGGTTTTCCTTCACCAGATTTATAAAGATCTTTTCCGTGAGCTTTTCTAAAAAATTGATTTCCTAAGCCTCCTCGTCCTCCGTTTACTATTAATTCTCTTTGCCCATGCTTAGATATTGTATGTATTAAATTCCCTTCTTCATCATAAATCTTTGTAGTTAATGGAAGTTTAATAATAAGGTCTTCGCCATTTGCACCAGTAAGGTTATTTTTACCACCTCTTTCTCCATCTTTTGCTTTAAAAATGGTATCAAAATTAATAAATCCAAGGTCGTAAGTGTGAGTATCTCCTTCAACGTAGATATTTCCACCGTCTCCTCCGATTCCGCCACTTGGTTTTAAATCGCCACCAAAAGAAACATGACCATCGCCACCTCTTCCTGCATTAAATTGTGCTGATATTGTATCTCTAAACATGGATTGATTATACCATTACTGGTCAACAAAAAGCGATTCCGCCAACGGCGGAATCGCTTAATCTTAACCTTTAAAGAATTACATTAATTTTGCTCCAGATTCTGAAGGTAGCACTACTGCTAAGATAATGTAAATAACTACAAATGATCCAAATCCAAAGATTGAACCTAGAATGAATAATAGTCTAACAATATTAGAATCAATACCGAAGTATTTTCCTAAACCACCACAAACTCCTGTTAATACTTTGTCTGTGTCGGATCTTGTTAATTTCTTTTCAGCATCTGCCATTATAAAAGATTAATAAATAATTAACTTATTATACACTATCCTTGTAAAGGATATCACTATACTTGACATTCATAATATAATTAAAAGGTATTTTAATTAATTTTTCCTGATTTATGGACCAGATTATTCAGATTTTAAAGTTTACTAAAAGTTTTTGGAAATATTACCTGTTCATAGGATTTTTTATAATTCTCGTTTCTTTGCTTAACTTAGTCACTCCCATATTAAGCGGAAGTATTGTAGATGGAATTGTTAATAATATTAAAACGGGTTCAGGAGATTTCAGCAACATCGCATTAATCCTAGGAATAATGATTTCATCAGACTTAATAATCACTCTTTTTGCGAATATTTCTGGATTTTATGGAGATATATTAGGTCAAAAGTTAAATACATTCCTAACTGCAACATTTTATAGACATGTTTTAGACTTACAAATAGAGTACTTTGATAACGAAGTAAGTGGAAAAATAATTAGTAAGTTAGAAAGAGGTATTGGCAACATTGCTGAATTTATTAACAATATGCTTAATAACTTTGTACCTTTTTTTCTAACAGCAATATTTACAATAGTTGCGTTAGCTTTTTATAGTATTGAGATTAGTGTTCTATTGCTTATTCTCTTCCCGATATACGTCATCATCAGTGAGAAGTCTTCAAAAGCATGGATTAAAAAACAAGAATCTATTAATAAAATTCAAGATAATTTACAAGGTAGAATTTTCGAATCTATATCATCTATAAGAGTAGTGAAGTCTTTCTTAAGACAAGATCTTGAATATACAAAATATCATGAATTTAGAAAAGATGTAGAAGTGCAGTCCAAGGCTCAGTCTAAAGAGTGGCATCTGTTCGATGTACTAAGAGGTTCAATGTTAAATATAATCCTTTTTGGTATTTATGCTTACATTGTCTACTTTACTTTCAATGGCAGGTTTACAGTAGGACAAATGACATTACTTTTGGGATTAGTTAACCAAGCAAAGTTTCCACTTAGGGCAATGTCTTTCATTCTTGGACAAATACAAAGAGCACAGGCAGGGTCGAAGGATTTTTTTGAAGTGTTAAGAGAACCGATTACAATTGAAGATAAAAAGGACGCAAAAGTTCTACAAAACATAGGTGGGGAACTAAAATTTGATAATGTATCTTTTGCATATAAAGAGGGTAAAGAAGTTCTAAGCGGAATAAATTTCTCAATCGACAAAGGTAAGAAGCTTGCTATCGTAGGTGAGAGCGGAGAAGGTAAATCTACAATAACTAACTTGATACTTAGATTTTACGAGCCAAAGTCCGGTAGAATTACAGTTGATAACAATGATATTAAAGATATAACTCAAAAATCTCTACATAATAATATTTCAGTAGTTCTTCAGGATTCAATACTATTTTCTGGAACAATAGAAGATAATATTAGGTATGGAAAAGAGGAAGCAACTCTAGAAGATGTTATGGCTGCTGCAAAGAAGGCAAATGCACACGATTTTATTACTAAATTTGAGAAGGGATATGATACTCAAATTGGAGAAAGAGGAGTTAAACTTTCTGGAGGACAGAAACAAAGGATTTCAATTGCAAGAGCTATTTTAAAGAATGCACCAATCTTAATTTTGGATGAGGCAACATCATCATTGGATAGTAAAGCAGAGGCAGAGGTACAAAAAGCATTGAACGAGTTAATGGAAGGTAAGACAACAATTATTATTGCACACAGGCTTTCCACTATAAGAAATGTAGATAAAATAATTGTTCTAAAATCTGGTGTTATAGCAGAGATGGGATCTCCTTCAGAGCTTATTAAGAAAGATGGAATCTATGCAGAATTGGTAAAACTTCAGACTAATATTAATCAAGCGGAACCAAGTGCAAAAATGAAAGAGTTTAAACTCGTCGGGTAATTATTTTGCAAAGGGTAAACAAGCTGATATACTGATAGAAATTATAGTATTAAGTTAATTAGTTATGCTTAAGAAAGTCGTGCCCGTAATAGTTATATTGTTATTTTTAGTTGCTCTTGCAGTTTTTGTTTTCTCAACTGTTCTTAAGAACTCCACTTTAACCTACTGGGGAAATCAAACAAATTCAAATGGATACTGGCTTCTTAAAGAGAACGAAAATGTATCAGCATACAAAGTCTTAGAACGAACAAGTGGTTTCTTAGCTGGATATACTCAAGATGAGAGTACAGATTACTTTCTAACCTTAAAACTATTAGACGACGTTACAAATAAAACCACTGATGTAAAAATTCCAAGAAACATGAATTCTGATGCAATAAAGCTTAGTATTCCAGAAATTGTTGATGAAGTTGTACATAACAACGGTGCAGCTATTTCTGTTGATATAGTGAGAGATCCAGAAACAAATAAAGACTATCTAGATTACATAAACTTCATAAAGACACAATGAAAGCAATTATAATAATCATTTTAGGGATCATGATATTTCCACTGGCATATCTTGCTTTTCTTAACTTTAATAGTTCAAGTGTTTTTGCAGTAAACAACTTCTCGAGTCCTGACAGTGAGCATGACCAAGTAGTTGTTGTAGAGTCTTCGAAATTATTCTTTACAAGAAATTCTCAGACTCAAAAATACGAACTAGCTTTAAAAGATGGAAGTAAGGTTAGTTTTGATCTAAATAGAGCAAATCTTCCAGATCTATTTTCAGAGTGGAAACAGACCCCACAATCCAATTCAACAATAAGCCTAGAACCGCCAACTGATTGTAAATACCTTAATATCGTAGTTAATGTTAAAGGAACGTCAATACAAGATATAGATAGTAATTTAGAAAGAATTTATTGTTCAACTAAAATCGAACCAAACTTTAGCTATATTCCATGAAAGAGATAATAAAAAAAACTGTAGTAATAATTTTCTTTCTTGGATTGTTTGCAGGTACTTTTTTTGTAACTAGCATCACTTTCAATAAAAACTTAGATGCTGCTTGTTGTCCAGGTTCACCAGGTTGCTCGGGTACTTGCCAAGGAGCTAGGCAAAATCCACCTGGTGGTTGCGGATGTTACACAAATTCTGAAGGTTGCGGAAGTTGTGGGTCGCCTCCACCTCCACCTCCACCACCATGTGTTGGTGCAGCGCCTAAAAAGGCTACTAATACGTCACCACTAAATGGATCAATAAATAATCCAAAACCAGTTACTTTCAAATGGGTAAACGGTGCATGGGGAAATGGTTGTCCAAGCACACTCTATAATAGGGTTTTCTACAGGTTAAAAGGGGTTACTGCTTGTTCGACGCTTACTGGATATACAGCAACTGCGTATTTTGCTGGTACAACTTCACACGTTTTAAATACTGAATTACAATGGGGTAGTACTTATTGTTGGTATATTGATCAGTTCAATGCAACATATCATTCTTATTCAGTGCCAACAGAATTTACAACTTCAATAGTTCCGACTTATACTGGTGGAGGATTTTCGGGTGTAGATGTATGTGGAAATCAAAGCTCTGGAAGAGCAGGTGCAGCAGGTGTTACAAACCCAATTGATTGGAATTTCAGTTTTAACAATCCAGAACCAGGAAATGTACCATGGTGGTACATTACTTTGATGGTTCCAACTACAGGCTCATTTGCAATTACAGCGGATACTTTTGATTGGACAACTGCGTATAACTACGCATTGAATGCAGGAACCTTTGTTTTTGGATTGGCATACAATCCAACAAGTAAGGTAACATCTTATATGACACTGCAGCAAAGCCCACTTCAATGGAATGCTTCTGCTGTTGGTTCGACCACATTAAACAGCGCGAACGGAAGAGCAACTTTATATGATCTAGGTACGAATACTTCACATACAGAAGCTGGTTCAAGCTTATCTACTAAGTGGAGAATAGGTTTTAATAATACATTTCCTTCTGGAACTTACAATATGTATTCTATTGTTCTTATTGGTAATAGCTCTGCTTATTTTGCAAGTAACGATGCAACAGCTGCTAATCCTTATATAGCAAGGAAGACTGGTACATGGAAGGTTGATACTGCTGTTCCCTCAGCTACTGTATCTGGTCCAATAATAAATGCTGATGGAACATTTAATATGACTTGGTCTGCTTCAGATAATATCGCAATAAGTGATCTAAAAAGTTACATTTACTCAGACACAAATGGATCTACTTTACATGACAATACTACCGGCGGTGCTGATATTGTTACTAGTACTACTGAACCAACCTATCCCTTCCCATCTAATGCAGGTATTACACCAGCGAACCTTGGTTCTAAGAATTATACGGATAAAAGTGCTGGGAGCGGTTCGGAATATGACTTTAAAATTTCTGTTAAAGATGCAGCTTGTAATATAACTGAGTACAAAGCGAAAAAAGATCCATTAACTCCATGGATTCTTGGTGTTAATGGTGACATTTCTGGAAGAGATGGTATCGATAAAACTCAAATTCCTGTAATCGCAAGCTTTAATATTCCATTCACAACATCAACCGGTAATTCATATTTTGTTCAGAATGGTGCAATAAGTGGAACTGGTACAAATGCAGATGGAACGGTATCAAAATATTCTGAAAGTGTACTAAATTACTTAGATGATGCAGTAAATGCTCCACATAGTACAACTGGGATTTGGTACGATTACTTACTAGATTTAGTAACCAGAAACGCAATAACAGCTGTAGCAACAAAACCAAGTAAAACAATATCATCAACTATGTCTTCTGGTTTAGTGGTCGCAGCAAATTCCAAATACGCAGCAGAAATAACTGGAGATCTAACAATAACATCTAAGACAGCCTGTGATTTAAGAGCAATAGTATTTGTAAGAGGCAACTTATCTATTGATCCAGACTTTACAATTACTGCAGCACCTGCGACAACTCCAATATACAATCAGCTATATAATGGATGTATTTTTATTGTAAAAGGAAATGTAAATATAACGAAAGGACAACCGAAAACTGTTCAACCAATGGCTTCTCCAACCCTTGCTTCGTATGATGTTGTGAATGCATTTATACTCTCAGATGGTACATTCAATGTACCTGCAGATCCTCAAGGCACTGGCCAGAAAGGTGACGGACTTTATATTAATGGTGGTGTAGTAGCAAGAAATACTGTAGTCTCGGGTGTTACAACAATAAAAAGAGATATTAACCAGCAAGGTAATAATTTACAGCCAGCAACATTCTTCAACCTAGATCCAAGAATAAAATTAACGTTTGGAGATGACTTTGCGAGCAGAGACTATGCTGTTCGAGAATTTGGGCTATAAAGTGATTTGCAATCCTCCTTCATGCTGATATACTAATTGGAATATCAATAAAATTAATCTCAATTAATGAAAAATATAGTTTTCGTAATAAGCATTGTACTTCTGTTTGTTTCTACATCTTCCTATTTAGCAATCACAGCTTTAAGAAACTCTAGTAAACAATATTGGGGAGATAATGTTAACTTAGATGGTTCTTGGTTGAGTAAAGAAAATACCATAATTTCTGAATATAGAGTTAAAGAAGGAGTAAAGGGAACTTTTAATGGATATGGAATACCTAAAAATAAAGACAAAGATTTATTAACTTTGAGATTAACAGATTCTGTAGAAAAGACTGATTTCACTGTAACAATCCCACGACTTTATAACGCGGATAAAATTTCTATGACATCTGAAGATTTAATTAAAACTTTGGAAAGCAATGGTGGAGGCGTTTTCGAGATTGTTAATCCTAGTGATACAGAGCAAGGTTACTTAAACACTATATTTTTTGTAGCTGCACCATGAAGATCGTCTTATCGGTTATATTCCTTTTAATAGCAGGTGTGCTAGGGTATTTGAGCTATACGAGCTATATGTCATATGTAGATTCAAAAACTAATACATACACATACGTTAGTTCAGAAAAGAGTCAGATAATAACAATAGAAGCCAAAAGCTTTCAATTTGTAAAAGATCTAACAACTAATAATTATAAAATTATTTCTAAAGATTTAAATCAAATAGAATTAGATGGAAGCAAATATCAACTCTCTACTTTCTTCTCTGATTGGGAAAAACAAGCTTTAGATAGCAATTCAACAACACTTTTTCCAACTAACAATTGTAAATACATTAACTTTATTTACCAAATAAACAAAGGAAAAGCGTTCTCTGATAATCTTCAATATTTATACTGTACAAATACAGCGACTCCAAATCTTTTGGCTATATGAAAATAAAATATAAAATAAAAAGGTACCAATTTGTTTTCGTTGTTTTTTTTCTTTTAGGAATTATTACACCTGTACTAACAGTAAGTAGAACTTTAGAGGCGTCGGACTGTGGTCCTGGTAATTGTTATGGTCACAGAAGTTGTAGTGCACCAGATGGTTGTGGAGGTTGTGGATGTTACCCTGATGGACAATGCAGCGGAGGTTGCCCTGAAAGTGGAAATAATGGTGGCGATAGTTGTCAGAAAGCAGCTCCATTGAAGGCAACATTAACAGCTCCTGCCGACAAAGCTACAAATGTAGCAAAACCTGTTACTTTAAAATGGTTAAATAATTCATTTGGGGATGGTTGTCCTTCAGTACCAAAAGACAGAATTCTTTATAAATTAAAGGATACTGCATGTACCGTAGCAGATAACACGCCATATCTTATAACTGGACCCACCGGTACAAGACCATATGTACTACCTGTTAGACAAGGGGAAAGTGTACTTTATGCAAAACCTTACCAAGCTACTCCTTATACAGCACAGTCAAATAGCGTAGTCCTCAACGCAGAGCTAGAGTGGGGAAAGACCTATTGTTGGAAAGTACAGAAGTCTAACGGAGCTTTTACCAGTATCTCAGCACCTAGCGAATTTACAACTACTAAAACACCTACATATGTTGCAGGTGGATTGGCTGCGGATGTTTGTGGTAATAATGAAATAGGAAGATACGACAGCACTGGTTCAACAGGAACTACTAATCCAATTGAATGGTCTATGACTTTCTCAAACCCAGAACCTACGAACAATATTGAATGGGCCTCTCTTGTGTTTGTTAAGAATACCTCAGCAATTGCAGGAGCGTTCGTACCTTGGGGGAATGTTATTACAAATGCTATAAGTTCAGGAGGATTTGTATTCTCTGTAAGTAAAAATGCTACTGGTTATGTATATTCATCTTATCAAAGTTCACCAATCCAGTGGAATAATGCAGCTGCAGGAGCAACAAGTATTAACAGCCCAGGTAATACAGCATCACTCATTGATCTGGGGACAGGTACAAAACAAGTAACAAATGGGAATCAAACTACAACTACTTTCAGAGTTCGTGCTAATAGCATGCCAGCGGGTTCTTACGCTGTATTTGCAATGGCTGAGACAAGAAATGGAAAAGTAATAATTGGAAGTAGTGATGCAACTGCAAGTATTAATAGTATAGGAAGAAGAGTTGGGACTATGGTAGTTGATCTTGTTCCTCCAGCAGCATCACTCTCAGGACCTTCATATCAAGCAGATGGGTCTTTTAATCTAGGTTGGAATGCTGTAGATAACTTTTCACTTAAAGAAGTGTACTCATACATTTATTCAGATACTCCAGGCTCTCAATTACAAGATAATACAGCAGGGATTACAATAAATGCAGGTACAACTGAACTGAGTTATCCAGATGCTTCCAATGCTGGTGTAACAAAACCAACATTAGGTTTAAGAAACTATACAGATGTAACCCCAGGAACACTTGCTACTTATAACTATAAACTTTATGCACGAGACAGTGCATGCAACTCATCCGAAGGTACAGCAGTATCTCAACATGTGACACCTTGGATTCTGGGAACGAGTGGAGACATTTCTTCTTATGTAAGTATTGAAAAAACAAGAGTACCCGACATACCTAATTTTACAGTTCCATTTACAAGTTCAACTGGAAGTTCTTACTTCTCTGAATATAGCTCAATAAGCGGTAGCAGTTTAAATGCCAAAGGTAATGCTTCAAAGCATAATGAGGTAGTAAATAATTATTTAGATGAAGCAGTAATTTCGACTCACGATTCAAGTGGAACTTGGTATGCAGGTTTATTAGATAAAGTGAAACGAAATGAAAAAACTAGTATATTACCATTATCTAGTAGGACTATTTCTGGAGATATGGCCTCAGGTTTAGGGACTACTGCAAATACGAGGTATGGTGTTGAAGTTGGTGGAGATTTAACTATTAACTCAGACACTAAATGTAATTTACGAGCAATTGTCTTCGTTAATGGGAATTTAGTTATAAATCCAGACTTTACTATTGCAGCTGCTCCTAATACTCCAGTTATAACAGATCAAGTTTATAATGGCTGTCTATTTATTGTTAAAGGTAATACAACAATTCTAACTGGTACAACAAAAACTAATCAACCATCATCATCATCTACCTTAGCAAGTTACGATATTGTTGAAGCATATATATTAACTGATGGTACCCTAAATATTCCAAGAGATACCCAAGCTTTAGGACAGAAGGAAGATGGACTTTATATAAATGGAGGTGCTTATGCAAAGAGTACTATGACAGGTGCAGTTTCTAGTTTAAAAAGAGATTTAAAATTTGAGGCTAATAATCTTCAACCGTCAATGTTTTTCAATTTTGATCCAAGGTATAAACTAATGTTCAGTGAAGATTTCGCAAGCAGAGATTACGAAATTCGAGAATTTGGATTGTAGAATAGATTAAAGATTTGCACAGTAATTCCCACATGTTAGAATATTTTAATCGAGTATTTTTTACTTCTTGTTTGAATGGATAAGTTAAACATTATTGTTATTGAAGGAACAAAAAGAACCGAGAGGTTGTCTATTACAGCTGCTAAATATGTGTTCGAAGTCGGTAAAACCATTCCAGAAATCGAAGTAACATTTGTAGACCCATTAGACTTTACATTAACTCCAGAAGGACATAATCCTCAAGATAAAGACCCTAAATTTTCAGAATTAACTGCAAAAGCTGACGGTTTTTTTATTGTTACTCCAGAATATAATCATAGCTACCCAGGAACAATCAAAAGACTTTTAGATAGTGAATATGAAAACTTCCATCACAAAGCGCTTGGCCTAGGCGGTGTTTCTAATGGTCCATGGGGAGGAGTAAGATGTATTGAAGCTTTAAACCAAGTAGCAAAGGCATTAGGTCTTTCTACATTAAGAAAAGATGTTCAGTTCCCCTTTATTCAAGATATTTTTGATGAGAATGGAAAGCCAAAAGATTCCTCATACGAGGCTAGAGTTAGAGGAGTGTATTCAGAACTAATTTGGACTGCAAAATCTTTAAAGTATGGAAGGGATAATTTCCCGGTAACTAACTAATAAATCTTAACTTTAGTAAATGTCAGAACCGACAATAATTGTAATCTTTGGTGCAACAGGAGATCTAGTAAATAAAAAAATTATTCCTTCAATTTACAATTTATTTAAAGAACAAAAACTTCCAGAAAAGTTCAAAGTAATTGCCTTTGCCAGAAGAGATTTTAAAGATGGAAAATATAATGAGATTGTAAATGAGAGCTTAAATACTTATGGCGGAGTTAAAGAAGGAGAAGATGTTTCAGTGTTTTTGAAGTTGTTTGAATATTTTCAAGGAAATTTCGACGATCTAGTCGCTCTTCAGGGATTAAATGAAAGATTAAAATCATTAACCGGAGAACTCGGAGGTCAATCCCAGAAGTTATTTTATCTAGCTGTTCCTCCTGAATATTACAACGAACTATTTTCAAATATTCACAATTCAAACATCCCAGATGAGAGATCTAGAATTATTGTGGAAAAACCATTTGGCAGTAATTTAGAATCTGCACAGAAACTGGATGAACTTCTAGGTAAGTTATTTAAAGAAGAACAAATATTCAGAATTGATCACTATCTTGGCAAAGAAGCGCTGCAGAATATTCTTACCTTCAGATTTGCAAATTTAATATTTGAACCAATTTGGAACAGTAACTATATTGAAAGAATTGAGATTAGAACGTTAGAAAGTATGGGAGTGGAAAAAAGAGGTGAGTTTTACGATAAAGTGGGAGCTTTAAGAGATGTTGGTCAGAACCACCTGTTACAAATGCTAGCACTTACAACAATGGAGAATCCAGGAAGTGGTGACGTAAGAGAAAAAAGGGCAGAGCTTTTAGAAAAACTAGTGCCATTGACTGATGATGATGTGAGGAATAATTCCTTTAGAGCGCAATATGAAGGATATAAGCAGATAGAAGATGTAGACCCAAACTCTAATACCGAAACTTATTTCCACCTAAGCTGCAAACTTAATAGTGAAAGATGGAAGGATACAGAGATAGTCTTAGAAGCCGGGAAAAAACTAAATAGGGCAATTAAGGAAATAATTATTTTCTTTAAACCAGTTGGAAATAATCCTAGAAATAAGATCTTTTTTACGATTGAACCCACAGAAGAGATTAAGATAAAATTTCAATCAAACTCATCTGGTGATAAAAATTCAAAAGAAGAGGGAAGTCTTGATTTTAACTTTAGAGCAAATGTTGAAAAGAAACAGTACGTAGAGGAATATGCACAGTTGTTTCTAGATGCAATTGATGGTGAGATGATGTCTTTTGTAAGTTCTAAAGAAGTTGAAGCAATGTGGAGATTTGTAGATTCAGTAAAAGATGGTTGGGACAAAGGTCTAACACAGTTAAATATATATAAACCAGGTGAGGATATAGTTATAACTGGATCTGGAAATAAACTTTAATTAATTAATAATTCGGATATGAAAAAACAGATAGGACTTATTGGACTAGGAAAAATGGGAAAAGGTCTAGTATTAAATTTTAAAGATCACGGATGGGATGTTGTAGCGTTCAACAGAACAACAGAAACAACAGATGAGTTCGCAAAACAAGGGATTACACCTTCATATTCAATTGAAGAATTAGTAAGAAAACTTGAAGCACCAAGAGTGGTTTGGACAATGCTTAAGGCAGGAGATCCTACACAAGATGCTATCTTTGGAGAAAAGGGATTGATTAATTACTTACAAGAAGGAGATATTATTATTGAAGGAGGAAACTCTTTCTATCAGAAAGATGCTGAAAATGCTGAAAATTTAAAAACTAAAGGAATTAAATATATCGATGCAGGAGTTTCCGGTGGACCAGACGGTGCAAGAAATGGTGCATGTATTATGGTAGGAGGAGAAAAAGAAATATTTGATTATTCTGAGGAAATTTTTAAAGATTTATCTTTAGAAAATGGATATAAATTCTTTGCTGGATATGGAGCAGGTCATTTTGTAAAAATGGTTCATAATGGTATTGAATATGGAATGATGCAAGCAATTGCAGAAGGTTTTAATTTGATGAAAGTATCTTCATACAAACTAAATTTAATAGATGTACTAGATATTTATCAACATGGAAGTGTTATTGAATCAAGATTAATTAATTGGACTAAAGAAGGTTATGAAAAATTTGGTGAAGAATTAGAAGGAGTAAAAGGAGAAGTAGAGATGCTTGGTGAAGGTGAATGGACTGTTAAAACTGCCAAAGAAATGGGAGTACCTGTTCCAATAATCGAAGGTTCAGTTAAATACAGATTAGATTCTATCGGGAATCCCACGTATATAGGTAAGGTATTATCTATGATGAGAACTATGTTTGGAAAGCATGATGTAAAATGAACTACGATAAGTTAATAAAATTCTTAAACGAATTATCAAAAAATAACAATAAGGAATGGTTCGAAGCTCATCGTCCAGAGTACCAAACATTGCGCTCAGACTTCGAAGATTTAGTAAGAGACCTAATACTCGGAATTGGAGAATTCGACTCTAAAATTAAGCTTATAGACCCAAAAAAGGCACTCTTTCGAATCAATAGAGATGTTAGATTCTCAAAAGATAAATCGCCTTATAAAACTCAGTTTAGCGCTGGAATTACAAACTTTAATAAAAACACTGGGCTTCCAGAGTATTATTTTCACATAGATAAAGATGGGACTATGGTTTGTGGTGGTGGGATGTGGGCACCTACTCCTGAGCAACTCAAAAGTATAAGAGATCATATTATCCAACAGCCAGAAGCTTTAGAAGATATTGTTTACGATAAAAAGTTTGCAGATTACTTTGGAGACATTGGTGGTGAAAGTTTAGTCAGAGTTCCAAGAGGATATGATGAAACGAATCCTTTAGTTAAATATTTAAAACTTAAAGGTTTTACTATTGGAAAGGATTTCAATTTATCTAAAGGGAAAATTAAAGATCCAATTAAGCAAGCACTAGAGGTTTATAAGAATATGTATCCTTTCATGGAGTTTTTAAGAGATGCAGTATTATAATTATTTTATTAAATTTGTTAACATCCTTATATAAACTTTATTGAATAAATATGAATTACAGAACTTTAGGTAAAACAGGTTTAAAAGTTTCAGAGTTAGGCTTTGGAACATGGCAATTGGCAAATGACCCAGGAAGTTGGGTTGGAAGTGATCCAAAAGAGAGTTTGGAATGTTTACATAAATTTGTAGATGAAGGTGGAAACTTTATAGACACAGCTTGGATTTATGGATATGACGAAACTAAACCAGAAACTCATCCATCGGAAGAATTAGTAGGAAAATTTCTAAAAGAACATGGAAAAGAGAATATTATTGTAGCTACAAAGATTGCTCCTTTAGACATGCATTGGCCAGCTTGGAAGGGAACACCAATTCAAGAAGTTTTCCCAGCATCAAAAATCAAATCTAGTGTTGAAGACTCTTTAAGATGTTTAGGAGTTGAACAAATAGATTTAATGCAATTTCATGTTTGGCAAGATGCTTGGGCAAATGAAAACGAATGGAAAGATACTGTACAAGAATTAATGCAAAGTGGAAAAGTTAAAAATTTTGGAATTTCAATTAACGATTATCAACCCAGCAACTGTTTGAAGACTTTAGATACAGGTTTAATTTCTACAATTCAATTTATATTTAATATTTTTCATCAAAAGCCAACAGAAAAACTTTTACCTTATGCAAAGGAACATAATATTGGTTTAATAGCACGAGTTCCTTTAGACGAAGGTGGGCTTGCTGGAAAGTTTACACTAGATTCAGTCTTCCCAGATGGAGATCTAAGACAACATTACTTTGAAGGAGAAAGATTAACAGAGTTAGTAAAAAGAACAGATGAGTTAAAGAAACTATTGGGTAATGGAGTAGAGTCACTTCCAGAAATGGCTTTGAGATATATTCTTTCTTTTGATGAAATCTCTGCAGTAATTCCAGGAATGAGGAGACTTTACCAAGTTGATGGAAATATTAGCGCTGCAGAAGCTGGAAAGCTTTCAGTAGAGTTAATGACTGAACTTAAAAAACACTCATGGGAAAGGAACTTCTACCACGAACATGATCCTAAGATGGAAGATACTGGTTACATCGAAGTCTAAGGATTCAATTGCAAAATAAGAAATCTTCCACTATTCTGTAGCTAGAATTTCCTTTAATACATGACATTCACAACTTTAAGTTTTGCAATTTTCTTTGTAATAGCCTTCATTCCTGCGATCTTTTTGAAGTCCAGAGTAAGAATATATAAAGTATATCTTCTGCTTGTAAGCGCAGTCTTTTACTTCCTAATTAAACCCGAATTTTTAGCAATATTAGCAATCAGTATTGTAATTAACTACGCTTTCAACGTTTTAATCTCTAGAAATCTAAATGGGAAAAAAGGTATTTTTGTATTTGCTATCATCATCAACCTCATATTCCTGGGAGTTTTCAAATACTATAATTTCTTTATAGATAGCTTTTTAAATATAACGAAAGCGTTAAACATACCTTCTACTTTAGGAGTAATACAAATATTAGCTCCAGCTGGAATATCTTTCTTTACCTTTAAAGCTATATCTCACTTATTTGATGTGCACAGAGGAGACTTAAAGAAGTTTAATCTGCTGGATTATGCAAACTTTATTTCTTTCTTTCCACAAATAGCATCCGGTCCGCTTGTAAGAGCAGATGTATTCTACGAAGACTTAAACTCCAGTCATAAATACAAGTACAACATTGGAGAAGTAACAGGACTTTTTATTGGTGGGTTATTTAAAAAATACGTAATAGCAAGTTTCCTATTTATAATATTAGACGGACCATTTACGTCACCTGCAAACTATAATTCATTAGAACTTTTTATTGCAATGCTTGGTTACGCATGCTTAATTTTTGTAGACTTCAGTGGGTATTCAGATATGGCAAACAGTGTAACAATGTTATTAGGATTTAAACCAGTCATCAATTTCAAGCTTCCATATTCTTCTGAAAGTTTAAAAGAATTCTGGAGAAGATGGCATATTTCTTTATCAGAATGGCTTAAAGATTATTTATATATTCCACTTGGTGGAAGCAGAAAAGGAGAAGTTAGAAAGTACATTAATCTCTTTCTGACAATGCTTATTGGAGGTTTTTGGCATGGTGCAGGAATTAACTTTATTATTTGGGGAGGAATACATGGAATTGGATTAGCTTGGAGTCACTTTGTTACTTGGCTTTTTGATTTTAAAGAGAACAAACTGATTAGATTCATTGGAGTAATAACTACATTTTCCTTTGTGAGTATTGCTTGGATTTTCTTTAATACAAAAACTTCCGAAATTGCACTTCAATTTATAGGACAAATGTTTAGTTTTACAGACATGAATGCTACAGGAAAGGTCGTTACTCAAAGCAACTTAATCGATCCGCTAGTAATTTTAGTTATAGTTGGAGTTTTACTTTGGAATCTTGTTGGAGATAAAATTAGTAAGGTAGGAGTTTGGGTATTATCAAGAAATATAATAATTACATTCATATTAACAGCTGCTGCAATTGGTTTGATTTTAAAGTTTGGACCAACAACAGTACCACCATTTATTTACTTTAATTTCTAATAACAAGTTGGTTCATAAAGAATTCAATATAAAAAGCAATAAAGGACATTCAATCTTAAACGACATAAGTGTTGTAGTTTTTGTTGCAGTCATTTTATTGTTCTTTTTTATAATAGATCCCTCTGGAGTACAGGCAATAATAGAAAGGGATAATATTTTTATAAAACATTCAAGCCTAAATGCACCAGCAGCTCAAAATAATTTAGGTTCTAAAAAATCTGTAACAGAATTACTGGCTTCACAACCTCAATTCGAACTAAAACCATTAAAACCTCAAAAACCTAACCCAGTTTCAGAAGGCTCTTACTATTTAATTATGGGAGATTCAATGATGCAACAAGGAATCGGTTCAAGTTTAGAAAACGATCTTCTGACTGGTAAGGTCTCAGGAGTTACAAGAGAAGCAATTCAGTCAACAGGGTTGCTACATCCAGAGAGACTTGATTGGTATTCTAGAGCTTCTCAGCTTGCAGATCAAACACATCCAGCAGTGGCAGTAGTTATGTGGGGATTAAATGATTTGGATAATATTTATGATTGGAACACAGGTAGATCATACCTATATGGAAATGATGACTGGAAACTTGCCTATGCTCAGAAGGTGGATCAAATGATAAATATTCTTCTAAATGAAAAAGGAATAAAAAAAGTCTTCTGGATTGGCTTACCAATTGCAAGAGAAGAGAATTGGAATTATGGGATTAGAATTGAAAATGAAGTATTCAAAACAGTTGCAAGCAGATATATAAATGCAGTTTATGTTGATACTTTTGAGAGGTTTGCTGTAAATGGTGCATATTCAGAAACTGTAACAGACGATAGAGGAAATACTCAATTTGCAAGACAAGCAGATGGAGTGCATGTAAACCTATTTGGTGGAGAAATCATGGCGGATTTAATTGTCAAAAGCATGAGAGATCATGATGTTCACTTTTAAGTATATGGAAAGAAATAAAAAAACATTACAAATTATTACTGGCATAATCTTTATTCTTGTATTGGTAGGATTGTTTATATATGTTGCAAACCAGCTGCAATTGAATAAAGATTCTAAAGTAATAATTGATTCTAATAACAGTATCTTGGGTAACTTTACAAATCAGTTTAAAGACTCAGCCAAGGTATTCCAGAATGTAGATTCGATAAAAATTGATACAACAAAACAAAAAGAGCTAACCGACTTGTTAGCTAGTTACCCAGCACAAATTGAGAATTCTAAAAATCAATTAAAACCGGGGATAAATTCTCCAAGTAGTAATAATTATAAACTAGCAATATCAAAACTAGATTCAATCAGTGATTCTGTAAATAATTTGAAGTCTATTTTGGATATAAAATTATGTATTAACTCCAAGTTTGGAGATTACGCAAAGGTGCTAGGGACTATTACGGATCTACAAGATCAAGTAGCTAGATCTAACTCATTTTCAGATTCTAAGACAGTCGTGACTAATTTAAAGACGGCGTACTTAGATTTAGTTTCAAAATCTTTAGAATTAGATAAGTGTATAACAATGGATAAATTTTCGGATTTGAAGAAAAGTATTTCAGATGGACAAGCTGAGGATAAGGCAAGTGTAGATAATTACCAGACTACATATCTTGACCCTTTGATAGCACTTTATACTTCAGAAGACTCTGCGAAGATATCTGAATTTATAGATGCAAACTCAGCCGTGAGTGTAAAGTTAAAATTACCTTCGTTGTTTGATAATTCTACAGATTTGTCTATTACAGATAAAGTAATTGAAGAGGAGGTGATCGCTTTAGTTTCTAGGATTTAATAATTTCAAATTAAAAACGAGAGTTGAATTTCATATCAACTCTCGTTTAAGTGTAATATCGGTCTTGGTGTTGTTACAGTTATGTAACAATATTTTCTAGCCATCTTTCTGCTTCTTCTCTTGTTGGAAAGTCCTTTATTAGGTCTTGCGGAGTTATTCCAGCAGGTGAACCTTCCTGAGCAGCAACTTGCTTTGCAGTTTCTGAAAGTATTATTTGTAGTAAAGGAATATATTTAGGATCTAATCCAAAGCTAGCAATCTGATTAAACTGTAAATCCCTAGTACCCTTTACAGCTAATTCAGAAGCAATTTTTTCCATTTCCATTAAATGCGAGCAATCCACTAGCAATTTTACAGGAAAATCTTTATCTTCAAGCTGAAGAGCTAGATCGTATACTCGTGTTATAAGTGCAATATAATCTTTTTCTGTGATCCTACTACCTAAAACTATTTCAAGCCAATTGTTTTCGTCGAGAAATGCTTTTGTTTCTTGTTCCATATCTAAGTAATAATATATAGATAAATTTAGTATACAAGAAATTTATACACAAAGATATATTAAAATAATACGCAAAATTTAAATCGTTAACCTGTGCAGTGATTGCTATGGTATCTAAAAGGGAACAATAAGGGAGAAACATAATTTAAAACGGGATGGATGGGTTTCGAACCCACAACCTTTCGCGTGACAGGCGAATGCTCTAACCAGTTGAGCTACCACCCCATTAAATAGATGCATAGGATTTTAACGGATTTTCGTGAATTTTTCTATAGTTTTGCTCACCTTTCTTTCATTTACTGTATAATATTATAGAATTAGCACAATTATATGAAATCTACTAGTGAAAAAGCGATAATTTTCTTATCAACTGGTTTGATTATATTCTCTGCATTGCTAATATCCTACTCTAGCCTCACAATGAAGAATGGTAATTCCGATACTAATACATCTCTTGTTTCAAATTCAAATAATAACACATCGTTAAATAACGGTAGTGCGGATGTTCTCGGGGTAAGTTCAACTGATTTAACACCAAACACTACAGGTACACAAAGTTCACTATCTTCTTCAACAACTACAACACATACTCCAGTACCTCAGCCCGTCATTACACAAAACACCCAATATATTAATACTACTAGAGAGCCTCTAAGTGATATAAAACCGAAAGATTTCTATTTTACTTCTGTCACTACAGACCTATTAGGTAAGAGTTTTAGAGTAAAGTACGAAGATGGTACTTATAGTAGCTTCGAAAAGATTGAGCCAATGGATTCTTTAAAAGGTGATACAGATGTTACGATTAATAGAGCTTCAATCATATACAAATTTGATAAAAATTTTACTGATGTAGAAATAGATAATAACCCTGGAGATATCACTGTAAATTTTATAAATGATCCAGACAATACACTAACAGCTTCTGCAAATAACGTAGCTTACGATTACGAGAAAGAATATAAAAAACGTCTGTTCACTAACTTTGGAATTAACTTTGTAACAAGAGAAGAGTGGGGAGCCCCTTCTTACAGTGATTGGACACCCGAATTTAATAAAGTAGATAGGATTGTTGTTCATCATACTGCTGGTTCTGTAGATTGGGCTAACCCAAGCAATACTGTCAAATCTATTTACAACGAGCATAAGATTAGATGCTCTAATAATATTGGCTACTATCCAGCAAACTGTACAATAGACAATACTTGGAGTGATATTGGATATAACTATTTACTTGACGCTTATGGCAATGTTTACGAAGGAAGGTCAGGTGGAAATGGGGTAATAGGAGCACATGCAATTCCAAATGGAGGTTCAATTGGTATCTCACTTCTTGGAGATTATACTAGTAATGCCCCTCCGACTGTAATGATGGATACTTTAACAAAACTGATTGGAGCTCTAAGTTTTATGAATGATTTTAAAGTTATTTGGCAACAAAGTTTGTTTGGTCATAGAGATTATTTAAACACTGAGTGTCCTGGAACTCAGGTATATTTAAGATTACCTCAGCTAGCAGTCAATGCAGAAGTGATAAGAAAAAATTACGGGAACCTTAGTACTTATAGAGATATGATCGGAAAATTCTCATTTGGGCAAGATTTTATAAAAAGTAATCCACAGATTACAGATTCTGATGGGCTTAGTCATGTCTATCTTGTAGCGGATAACATTGATGATGAAATGAAGTTAAAGCTGAAAAGCACGCCTACATGGAGTGGAACAGTTGGTAGTACAATTTATGGTGATAATGTGCTAGTTTACATAGATAAAGTCTGGGCACCAATATTTATAGGTGAAGTAGGGATAAGTATCCCAGGAATTCAATTTAGTACTGATTTACCATAATGGACGATTTAACAGTAGACACAATATTCTTCGACTACGAGAATAACCCTATAGAGATATTAACTTTATCCGGAGAACATAATGAAAAAGACTTTATTTTCCTAAATGGAATTGCAAGCCCTGTACAAAACTGTATTAATCTCCTTACTGAGATAGCAGATAGAGGTTACAATGTTTGGGCAATTAATATGCCAGGTCACGGAAAAAGCGGCATGATGCACGATGTAACTTGGGATTTAATGCAAGATATTCTTACAAAAATTATTAAGAGTTATGATATTAAAAAACCAGTTCTTGGGGGTTTTTCTATGGGCGGAGCATTAGCATTAAGATACTTTTCAGAATTTCCTGATCAAGTTGATAGTGTAAGGTTACTTTCACCCTTGTGCTATGATTTACCTTCAATACATGAGTTGGTAATGAATGGTGTAAAATTCTCTCTAAAGTTTGCTAAAGATTACTGGGATAATTCTGAAGGAAAAGAACTCCCAGCTCACATTTATCCATACTACTATCTTAGAAATTATTCTCAAACACTTTTTTCCGGTGCAATAGACCCAGCAAAGTTTAAGAAATTAGGACATAGGATACATATAGTTGTTAGTTATGATGATGAAATTATTGAGCAAGAGAGAGTAAGAAAAGCTATTCGAAAAATTCACGGAGTTACATTGGATGCTTTGCATGGTTTCACTCATGAGATGTACTATTCCACAAAAGAAACTATTTCTGAAATAGTTGATAATTTACTAAAGTAAGAAGATATCAATGAACAAACCACTTTTTTTAGAAACTCTTTTTGATTATAACAATTATCCAATAGAAGTAATTTCTATGGTAGGCAGCTCGGACAAAAATATTATCTTTATTAACGGAATTGCCGATCCAGGACAGAATCATTTGGATATTCTCGAAGGTTTTGTTGACCTAGGCTATTCAGTTTGGGCTATAAACATGCCAGGACATGGTAGAAGCGCAATGTTTCCAGAGAAGATTACTTGGAAAATAATGGTTGATATAGTTCACAGTTTTGTTGAAGAAATGGAGATTGGAAAATTCACTATGAGTGGTTTTTCAATGGGTGGAGGTGTGGCGTTAAGGTATGCAGAAAGATATCCAAATCAAATTGACGAACTGACGTTGCTATCTCCTTTCTGTTACAAAATTGACTCCATTCTTGAAATTGTTGTTGGCGGTGCAAAATTTGTTATAGACTTTACAGCTAATTCCATAGCTAATCCAACAAATAAACCAGCGCCTACGAAAGTATTCCCGTTTTACTTCTTAACCCATTACCAAGACATAATTTTAGACACTAAGCTAGACCTAGAAAAATTGTCTGGAATTAAAGTTCATGTAGTTGTTGGAGAAAACGACCCTATCGTAAGATCAGAAAAGGTTATTGAAACACTTCAAGGTATCCCAGACGTCACATTTGATATTGTTAAAGGATTAACTCACGATATATATTATAGAAAGGCCCATATCATTGGGGAAATAATACAAAAGATGATAAAATACCTCGCATTAAACGAGAATTCTGAATTTAAGTTTAAATAAATGTATTGTATACACGTGGACCCTGTCCCGAATGTGCTGATGTGGTGAAATTGGTATACACGCTACCTTGAGGTGGTAGTGCCTTCGGGTGTGCAGGTTCGAGTCCTGTCATCAGCATTAAAACTAAATAATAAACTTTCTAATATTTACTTTCTCAAAATCTTTTCCATTGGTCTTCCTTTGTACAACTCATCTACGAGCTTATCCATATATCTAACAGACTGAACTATTTGATCTTCAATTTCTTCTACTCTTATACCGCAAATTACACCTTTTATTAAGCCCCTATTAGGATTTAATTTCGGAGCTTCATTAAAGAAAGTTTCAAAAGTATTTTCTTTTTCAATTTGAGTTTCAAGTTCCTTTTGAGAATATCCTGTTAGCCAGCGAATAACTTCATCAAGTTCATTTTTTGTACGTCCTTTCCTTTCAACTTTTGTTAAATAAAGAGGGTAGACCCTTCCAAAGGTCATAGTGTATATTTTTTGTCTTGTTTTATCGTTATCCATGGTATTAACTTCAAAATTTAACCTTCACTAACTTTGAAATCTTTTAATTCATTTTCGTATGTTGCAATAACTTGTAGTGCATCAAAATCATTAGAACAAGACTCATTGTATTTGGACACAGCACCCACTAGGTTCTGAAAGTATGTTTCAGAATTCTCATCCATTACATATGTATCATTTCCAATCTGAATCTCAAAACCTTTTGCAGTAATTCTACATAAAACTAAAATACCAGCTACTGTATATCTAAGTTCTTTAGGGAGAGTATCTAAAGTACTTTCTTGAGGCATACCGTCAACAACACTAGAAAACTCTGCACCTTCTTCAGTTACATTCATTTGTTCAATTGCTAGACTTACCCAACTTCTTGAAGACATATTTTATGTTGTAAAAAATATTTATTATTTCCTAAAATGCACTAATAAAATTATTCTTTTGTTTAGCTATAAAAGTGATCCAGTCTGAACTTCTCCTGCGCGTTCATAATTGGCGAAAATTACCCCTTTTGGTGAAACCTTAC
>JBLGEO010000086.1:0-12055 GCA_047445235.1 Candidatus Dojkabacteria bacterium
TCCTTGAAGAGAAGAGAGTATCTATAACTGAAGTTCTAAAGAAACAATGAAGCAAAACGACAACTACAATATAAAAGAATTCAACACTTTTGGCATTTCTGTAAAAGCTAAGAAGTTTATTATTGTTGAGAATGATTCTGAACTTAAAGAATTATTTGATAATAATGAATTTAAAACTGAAATCTTCATATTAGGGGGAGGAAGTAACGTTGTTTTTACACAAGATTTCGAAGGCACTATTATTAAGCTTGATACAAAAGGCGTAAAAGTAAATAATGAGGACGAAAATAATATTTGGGTTGAAGCTGAATCTGGAGAAGATTGGGATGCATTTGTAGCCAAGACAATGGAACTAAAAGCATACGGGTTAGAAAATTTATCTTTAATCCCTGGAGATGTAGGAGCTTCTGCTGTTCAGAACATCGGTGCGTATGGCGTTGAAGCAAAGGATTTTATTGACTCTGTTGAATACTTTGATATAACATCTGGCAATGTTAAGAAATTAAGCATCGATGACCTAGAATTTGCATACAGAGACAGTGTTTTTAAACATAAGCTTAAAGGTAAAGCTATTGTTATAAAGATAGTTTTTAAATTAAATAAGAAACCATCTCTAAAACTTGAGTATGCCGATATACAAAAAATCATGGCTGAAAATGGCTTAAATGTTTCAAACCTTACTCCCGAAAAATTAAGACAAATTATTATTGATATTCGAACAACAAAGTTAGAGGATCCAAAACTACTTGGAAACGCAGGAAGTTTCTTTAAAAATCCAATTATAGAAGAGTCTGTTGCAGTCGAACTCCAAAAGACTTACCCAGACTTAAAATTCAATCTTATAGATAAAACCTTCGTAAAACTCTCTGCAGGGTGGTTAATAGAACAAGCAGGGTGGAAGGGATGGACATCAAAAGACGGGAAATATGGTGTTTCTAAAAAACATGCACTTGTACTTGTAAATTACTTAGATGCAACCGGGGAAAACATTGTCGAACTTGCAGAAAAGATTAAGTCTTCAGTAAAAGAAAAGTTTGGTATTCTTCTTGAAGAAGAAGCGATACTAATATAACTGCTAATATCATTAAATTTCTCTTCTTAGTCAAATTTAACGCCTCTATTCCATAGAGTAGAGTATATCTTCATCTAGAATATCCTCAACGTTTTAAACACTAAGTTGCTGTCTTTTGGTGATCCAAAATCAATACTTAATTATTTATATAATTACAATATTAACTACTGGGTATCTCCGAGGTGTAGACGTTGTATATTTTTGGTGTACTAAATAACTAAACTTGCAGTAGACCTTGTATAAACTCAAACTTCTGTTCCACGTATCTAGATAATTTTGTTACTATTTTCTAACGAGATACCATACTGGTTTTTTCTCTCCAATTAATAGATAGTAAGTAATAATAGAATAGCTCATAAGTACATTTATCGCATTCTGAGTACCACCATGGGTGGAAAAGTAGAGAAGGAGCACTTTTAAGGTGTATGATGTTAACGTAGTTTCTGTAAAAATTTTATGGTTGTTCGGAGCATATTACCCTTTAACTTTTTTAAGAAATTTAATATCATAAAGGGGATAGATGGCAAAATAACTGTATATCATTTTTGAACACCATTTTTCAGATTGTAATACTTTTAGGGATCAATCGGAGATTTTTCAAAAAAGAGCTATTTCCAGGAATTGTGACGTTAAAAGTGATGTTTACAAAATTTGTTAAGTTTTCATTTTACCTAACGTAACAGAACGAAACATAAATGAGCAAAATTAGAACACTTCCAGAAAACTTAATCAACTTAATCGCCGCAGGAGAGGTTGTAGAAAGGCCAGCTTCTGCTGTTAAAGAGCTTCTCGAGAACTCTATAGATGCAGGTGCAACAGAAGTTATTCTTAAAATAGAAGACTTTGGCAAAGGACTTATTGAAGTATCCGACAACGGAACAGGAATGGATAAAGATGACGCATTAAAGGCATTTGAGCAGCATACAACTTCTAAAATTCACGAAGAATCTGATCTAAACAAGATTAATACTTTAGGATTTAGAGGAGAGGCGCTAGCCAGCATCTCTTCGGTGGCCGACTCTATTATTATCGAGACAAGAGCAAAAGATATGCCTGCAGTTAAGCTTAATATTAAGAATACAGAAAGAGTATTCGATGCTTCTGCAAAAGAAGACCATGGAACTACAATTAGAATACAATCACTATTTAAGAATGTTCCAGCCAGGCTAAAATTTTTAAAATCTGATGCAACGGAGCTCAAATATATTGCGAATACATTTACAGAGATAGCTTTAACCCACCTATCTGTACGATTTGAACTAATACATAACGACAAACAACTATACAGATTACCATCTGTAAATAGCATTAAAGATAGAGTATTTGATATCTACGGGAAGAATACAGCAGAAAGTTTATTCGAAGAGGTACATTTCGAAGGAAAATCATATCAAATTACTGGTCTTTTCTGTAAGCCCGAACTAGCAAAGAAAGTTGCTACTACTCAGTACATATCTATGAACGGAAGATCCATATTTAGTAAGGTGATTAGTGCTGCTATTAGCCAAGCTTACCAAGGGTTTATCCACAAGGAGTTAAAGCCACATTATTTTATATTCATCCACATGGACCCCTCGATGGTTGATGTAAATGTACACCCTAGAAAGTTAGAGGTAAGGTTCGAAAACCAGGATGAAATCTTTAGAAGTATCTTCAAATTGACCCGAAATGCACTCGAGAACAACACTAAGCTTAACCAGAATATTAAAAGAGAAGAGGAGATTACTACAGACTCAAACCGTGAAAACTATACTGATCAAGCAAGTAGGAGCTTTAGTTACTACCCTGAAAAGAAGTCAACTTATAGCTCTAGCTCAAATTCTTCAGCTCCAAAATCTGAGTATAGTAATGTAATGAATTTCTCTCAATTTGCAGTTGGTGAAACACAGTCCCAATATGAAAGTACAAAAGTTAATGAGGTTCAGAGCTTTAAACCATTCCAGGTTCTTAACACTTATATAGTATTCGAGTCTGACAACAGAGTAGTATTTATAGACCAACATGCTGCTGCGGAGAAAATTCTATTTGAGAGAATATTATTTAGTTCTGATAAGTTAAAAACTAAACCGCTTTTAGTACCCGAAGTCGTGGAACTCAGAGCAGAGGAGAAAGAATTGATATTACAACGTGCAACAGATTTAAAAAGAATAGGAATTGGTGTTGAGGACTTTGGAGGCAAAGACATTCAGATTACTGAGGTTCCTGAAGAGATAGAACATTTGAATGCTAGAAATTATATAGATGCAATCATTCATAACGAAGATGATTTTTCGAGCTTAGCGCACGATTACGCTGGTGTAACTCTTCCAACCGAGCTTTACTACCTAGTTGCGCTGACTGCTTGCCATGGTAGTATTAGAGCAGGACAGAAGTTAAGTGAAGCAGAAATGCTAAAGATAATTAACGATCTACCAGGTCTAAAGAATCCTCAAAGCTGCCCTCACGGAAGACCAATTAGATGGATACTTAATAAGAGTGATATTGAGAAAAATTTTAAAAGAATTATTTAAACGAGTTTTATTGTATGAAAACCCCATCAAAACTAACAATAGGAAGCATTATAGTTGGAATAGCGATAGCCCTGTTATCTTGCTTCTCCTTTATTAAACTTGTTGTACTCCAACCAGAAAGCTTGGTGACAGTTAATCCTTCTCAAGTTACAATCGATACAGGTTCTTTCCTAAGAAAGACTAACGATGGCGATAGGGTGAATATTAAGTTTAATAACCAAACAATTAGTGCTGTGGTTGCAAGGAGTAACGCAAAACAGGAAACTGGATTAATGAGCGTAACTAGTCTGCCAGAGAGAGAAGGGATGCTTTTTGTATTTGATGACCTTACTCAAAGAACCTTCTGGATGAAAAATACATTAATTTCGTTGGATATTATCTATTTGGATGAGAAGTTAAAAGTAGTTAATTTATATGACAACACAGCTGCAAATCAAACATCAGTAGTTTATCCATCTCTAGTTCCATCAGCATACGTTTTAGAATTAAATGGAGGAGAAGCAAAGAAGATTAATTTACAGATTGGAGATACCTTATCTATATAGGATTCTCGATAGACTGTTTATATTTATTGAACACAAATAGAAAAATAGAATAAATATTGTTGACATTTTTTCTAGATTGTTTATAATATTTATGTAAAGTTATTAATTTAACTTTATAGGTAAAAATAGTTAAAAGTGCAGTGAAAAATCCCCCTCAAGGGGGTTTTTCATTTCTTATGGAAAATTTTTGACCCTCGATGATATAATCAATCGTAAATCTTAGCGAACCTATAGCATAGGTGAAGTTTAGATTTACATTGTCCCGATGAGTTTACGAAGAGGGATCTCATCGAAAAGTTTAGTATCCTATATTATCTAATCAGAACAAAATATGAGTTACCTAGTACCAACTGTAATAGAACAAACGAAACAAGGAGAGAGGGCATATGACATTTACTCTAGAATGCTAAAAGAGAGAATTATCTTTTGCACTGGCCAAATAGATGATGGAATGGCAAACAGCATCATTGCTCAGCTATTATTCTTACAAAAAGAGGATCCAAAGAAAGATATCGTTATGTACATTAATAGTCCAGGAGGTCATGTACAATCTGGATTAGCAATTATAGACACAATGAATCATATTAAGTGCGATGTTTCTACTGTTGTTGTAGGATGGGCAGCTTCAATGGGAGCAGTTATACTTGCAAATGGGAAAAAAGGTAAGAGATTTGCATTAAAAAATGCAGATATTATGCTTCATCAACCACTTGGAGGAGCAGAGGGACAAGCATCTGATATTGAAATTACTGCTAAACATATTATTAAGATTAGAAATAACCTTTATAAGAACTTGGCAGAGATAACTGGAAAGAGCAAGGAGAAGATTGAGAAAGACTTTGATAGAGATTACTGGATGGATGCAGTTGAAGCAGTTGAATACGGTATTATCGATAAAATTGTAGATTAAGCATTAGAAGAGGGTTTCACACCCTCTTCTTTATTTAAGGAGATATTAGGTTATAATGTTATTCGTGATGTTGACCAGAGCAGTTAGCTCAGCTGGTAGAGCGCACCCTTGACGTGGGTAAGGTCACAGGTTCGATCCCTGTACTGCTCAATAAGCTAATCATTTTGTGAGCGAAGCGAAGCAAAATGATAGTAGCGCATTAGTCCCGGGAGCGAAGCGAGCGGGAGTCAATAAAGCAATGATTTTACAAACGAAGTGAAGTAAAATCATAATGCTGAATTAGTCCTGGGAACGAAGTGAGCAGGGCTCATTATTAAAACTTTTTAATAAATTTTAAAAGATTATATGAACTACTATTCAACAATTGGGGACGATGTTAAGCACTCTGCAGCGCATATACTTGCTATGGCAGTCAGTGAAGTCTTTCCTGGTGTGAGAATTGGAATTGGTCCTGTTACAAAAACAGGTTTTTATTATGATTTCGAAATAACCGAAGAACTAACCCCAGATGTTGTTTCACAGATTATCGAGAAGACTAAAGAAATTGAAAGAGAGAACCTACCATTTAGACAGGTTTTACTAAATAGAACTGCTGCACAGAATATGCTTATGCAGAAAGGACAAGCTTACAAAGCAGAACTTCTTAATATGATCCCAGACGATGAAGTTAGCTTCTATAAGACAGGTGATAACTTTGTAGATTTATGCAGAGGGCCCCATGTAAACTCAACTTCTGAAATTGGCCCAATTATTATTACTAAAGTTGAAGACGTTCACTGGAATGAAGATCCTTCTAGGCCAGTACTTAAAAGAATTCATGGAATGACTTTTAGAAACGAAAACGAGATTGGTGAGTACATGGCAATGCAAAAGCAGAAAGAGGACAGAGACTTTATGAAGATATCCATTCAAGACGGATACTTTGCTAAGAACAATAACAAAGTACTAACAATTACAGACAAAGGTGCTTTAGTGATGGATAGATTTAGAAAATCAATTTACAAGTACATTCTTTCAGATGAATCTGTAGACCTACCTTTATTTTTCGTTCCTAAGAGTGCAGAAGAAATAAGTATAGCTACAGATATTGCAGCCTTAACTAATCCAAGGAGCAAGCAAGAGTACCCAATTGAAATATTTACATTTACTCAATGCGTTAATTTAAAAGTAAAGGACTCTAAACAACCTTCAAGCAACGTATTTTTTTATAAAAACTACCAAACAGACAGAGGCTTAGTATTAGGCTTAGAGAAAGTAGAACATATAATTAAGTCTATCTTGATAGATAACTCGAGCTTATATATAGATTTAGAGTACAAGGATGGAGAAGATCCTGTATTCAATTCAATATCTAAGATATTACAGAAGAACTTAATCTCTCATACTAAGCTTATAGCTAATGATAGAGAAGAAATCACTTTAAGAATTAAAGCTAAAGACTCCTTAGAGAGGGAATGGGATATTGCAACAGTGAAAATATATAACAAGCCATTCACAACAGTGAGTGGAGTAGAAGTAAATATGATTGAGTACTTTGTGAATTTACTTAACCTAATGGCATATCACATTGAAGATACGAATGGAGAAATGACTAAAGATACATCTGCATATGAAGTTATTATTGTTCCTCTAAAAAAGAAACACATGAGTTTTGCAATGGATTTTAAGAAAAAAGTCAATCTAGCAGGCTATTCCGCTAAAGTACTATTTACTACAAAGAGTTTAAATAACAGAATAAAAATTTCAGAAAATTCTAATGCAAGGGTGATTGCGATAATTGGGGACAACGAGATAGAAAATGGTACAATAAATGCAAGGATTAACAAAATAAACCACGGTCTGATGAAAATAGAAGATATGTTTAAGTATTTGTCGAAAGGCAAGTAGAATATCGTTTTGCTATTGAGATAATGGTGATAATTTGATAAAATCACATTTGTTTAGTTAGAAATACCTCAACTATAAGGAATATAAGAAAGAATAAAAAATATAATAGCAACTATAATGTACCAATAGTAAAGATAGAGGCCAATGAGAATATCAAAGCTTCGAGACTAATGGTTATAGATGAAAATGGCGAGAATCTCGGAGAGATGGATAAACTAGATGCTTTAAACCTTGCTAAGAGTAAGGAATTAGACCTAATAGTAGTCTCAGCAAGACCAGATGGAGTAAGCGTTGTAAAGATTGGAGATATTGCTAAATCTAAATACGAAAAGACTAAGAAACTTAGAAAGAATAAAGGAAAGTCATCTGAAATGAAAGAATGGTGGTTTAAACCCCAAATTCAAGAAAGAGACTTGGAGATTAGATTAGAAAAGATTAAGAAGTTTTTAAGCAAGGGCGGAGGAACTGCAAAACTGACTATAAAGTTTGTTAAGAAAACAATGCCAGAGCAGATGAACGAGACTATGAGACGAATTCAAGAAAAAATTACTGAATTTGCAAAACCTTTATCGGAAGTAGCAAGAGAAGGTAGAAATCAAAGTATAATAATTAAATCATTATAATGAAGAAATACAAATTAAAGACACATAAATCAACTAGTAAGAGATTTAAACTAACTGGTACAGGAAAAATTAAAAGAGCTAAGCAGCAAATGAGAAACAACGCTCATAGAAAGAATAAGTCAGCTGCACAAAGAAAATTAAATCCAGAAGTTATGGTTATAACTTCAAAAGGAAACGTTAAGAAGATTAAGAGATTATTAAACGCATAAAAATATTAATAAATAAATATGAGAGTTAAAAGAGGACTAACAAAATCAAGAAGGCATAAAGATGTCCTAAAACAAGCTAAAGGTTACAGAATGACATATTCTAGTTCCTTCAGAAGAGCTAAGCAATTGCTTTTACATTCTGGACAATACGAATATGCTCACAGAAGAAGAAGATCATCTCAGTTTAGAACAGAGTGGATTAAAGTAATTTCTGCTAGCTTAACAGAACATAATATGAGCTACAGCAAGTTTATTAATCTATTAAACAAGAATAAAGTTGCAATAGATAGAAAGAACTTAGCAGAATTAGCAGTTCATAGCCCAGAAAGCTTTAACGCAATTGTAAAATCTGTTGCATAAGAGTAAATAAGTAAGAATTTAAAAGACCCGCAAGGGTCTTTTTCTTTGCCTTAAAATCACTGACAAGAGTAATGTTTCTTTCTCGAACTTGGGGTTCGGGGGACAAACGGGTTAACTTCCAGGTTTGTTGCTAGTTAACGTTTTGTCCCCCGATGCTTTTTGGCATACTTTTTAGCAAGAAAAAGTATGAAGACTTACATTCCAGTATTGCGCAACATCACTATGACAAGACCTCGAGATCAAATTAACAGGTGGTAAAGTCATTAAAAAAGAGCTATTTGACGAAAGCACTTACGGGATTGCCGCGCTTCGCTCGCAATGACATCACAAGATCAAGAAAAGGCTCCTTTCGGAGCCGTTATCTTTAATTAACTACCTTACTCGTTGCGGCAGACGTTATAGAACCTCCCTGAGCATTTGTACCAGTAACGAAGAAGCTATATGTCCCAGCGCCTCCATTTGTTGCAGAGGTCCAAGCTCCAAGTGAGATTTGTGTGGCTGCACCACCGTCCTTACTTTGCCATAATTTAACTCCACTTAATGCTGGGCCGTAGCTTATAGTTGCAAGACAAGGATCTGAACATGCAGCGGCTGGTGCCACAGTTACATTATAGTTATTAGCAATTGGACCGCCTACAGTTACTGGTACACTTGCACTCAATACTACACCCGTTGTTGTTGCAGTAAATGAATATGATCCATTATCTAGAGTTGCTGGTACTGTGCAAGTTATATCAAAGTTTGATAAGTTTGCTACTGGTACTGCGCAACCTGCTATAACTTGGCTTCCAATTTTAAATGTTATGCCCGTTAACGAACCTGTGTCTGTAAATGCACTTCCTTTTATATTCATAGACCCAGATACTGTAGCTCCACTTGTTGGGGCAGCTATAAATACTCCCGTTCTATTAATGTCGCAGTCTTTAGTTGGTGCTCCATTTATAGAGCCTCTATCTGTAAAATACTTATCAAGTTGAGGTTGTTCTGATGGGTTAGGCATTATGTAATATATAAAGTCTTTATCCATTGCCCTTCCTGCATCTTTATCAATTTGTCTAGCTAAATGATCCGGCTGATCAGTACATACAACTGCTTTAATATGTTTATTATCAATTGGTGGATTTCTATCAGCGATCATCCATCCTGAGCTTAATCCTTGACATTCTCCAGCTGCATTACATCCTCCTCCACCTTGTACAATATTTCCAGGTCTTTGGAATTGAGATCGAGCAGAGAAGTAAGGGAAGTCTCCGATTGCTCTTAAATAATCTGAGTACCATGGGGCGACTAAGTAGTATGCGTAACCATAGTTTTGATCCATTGGGTCTTTAATATTATTTCCTACCCATGCAAGACTAACCATATCTGGTGTAAATCCGACAAACCAGGAGTCTTCGTTATTGTTTGTTGTTCCAGTTTTACCAGCATATTCTCTTCCGTCCCATGAGAAATTATTAACTGGTGGAACTCCCTTTAAGGTTTGATCTAATACAAATACTGCTTGAGGATCTGCTACAGCTGTTCTTTCTGGCTGTGCTTCGTAGATAGTTTTTCCCTCTTTGTCTACAATTTTTAAGATTGGGTTTAATTTTACTAAATCACCACCGTTTGCAAATATCCCATATGCTTGCGCATGTTCAATTGGTTTTACAGAAACTCCTCCTAGAATAACTGACTGACCGTAGTTATCTGGATCAGTGTAAGTTGTATACCCAAAAGATTGAGCTACCTCTACATATTTAGCAACAGTAATTAATTCGACTACTTGTATAGCAGGGATATTTCTAGAATCTGTTAATGCTTGTCCAGCTGTGTAACTTACACCTTTATAGTTTCCGTCCCAGTTCTTAATATCATATCCAGTACCTGCAGCATCTGTAATTTTAAGTGGAAAGTCTGGCAGTAAACTTCCAGGGAATAATTTACCTTCTTTAAATGCTTCGTAGTAACCCATTGGTTTATTTGAAGATCCTGGTTCTCTTAATGAAGTTAAAACGTTAACTTCTGGGTCGAATTTACAACCTCTATCATCACAGCCGGAACTTTCACCAAAGTAATCTTTAGATCCAGCCATAGCTATAATTTGACCATTGCTTGGTGTAGTTGTAAGTAATGCAGCATTGTTTGCATTCCAATATGCATAATCATTTCCTCCGTGTGCTACTGCTCCTTCAGCTATTTTTTGTACGTTATAGTCTAGAGAAGTATAGATTCTATAACCTCCAACTTGTAGATCTGCTCTTGTAAAAGGTTCTGTACCATTCTTATAATTTCGTGTTTGATGAAGTTCTTGAATAACGTAGTCAACAAAGTGACCAGCTAAGATATTTGTTGCAACTGGTGGCTTTAAAGCTGCTCTCCAGTCTTCTGTCATAGCTGTATCTATCATCTCATCTGTTAGAGTATTTTGTTTTCCGTCGTCGTTATAGTACTTTGCTAAGTCTCCATTAAATTTATTCTTGTTTGCTTTTAATTGTCCAAAAACATAATCCATTCTTTCCTGAAGTCTGTCTTGAGATGCCTTTGTATCTTGATCGTAAGGAACAGTAGGGGATAAGTAGCTTGGGTTTTGAATTATAGATGCTAGTACAACAGCTTCTGCAAGTGTTAAGTCTTTAGGTTCTTTTCTGAAATAAAAATTAGCTGCAGCTTTTGCTCCAACGATAGAAGATCCGTAAGGAGTTGCTCTTAAATACATTAATAAAATCTGTTCTTTTGGATATGCAGATTCAACTTTTAATGCCAAAAGAAGTTCTTCAATCTTCTGTTGAATCTTATTTGTTGTTTGATCTTTTCTAATTTCTGTTGTTAATTTAACAAGTTGTTGTGTAATAGTAGAAGCTCCACACTCAGCACCACTTGCTTTTAAATTATTAATTCCGCATCTTAAAATTCCTCCAGCATCAAATCCTCCGTGTTCAAAGAAGTTGGAGTCTTCTGCTGCTAAGAAAGCAAGTTTTACTTGGTCAGGTACTTCTGCAATAGAGAAGTTATCTGCGTTGTATTCTGAGAACATTCTGTAAAGTCTCGTTCCACCCGTTCCTCCATCCATGGCTAGTCTATCGTAAATCTCGGATGCAACTGGTAAATCTTGAAAAACTGTTTCTGGGTTTGGAAGTTTGTCGTTAAGACCTTGTACCCATGCCATTACTCTTAATCCTGCTAAAAGCAAAATAATTCCAAAAACTCCTAATGCGATTAGAAGAATCTTTTTCATTTTCTTGGAAAGTTTAATTCTTCGGGGTCTAAAACCTCTTAGAATTTTTTTACCTCTGTTTTCTTTTACAATATCCAATCTGGATTTAATTACCTTAGAATTTTTAGCTTTTGAGAGATATACTTTTTTCATTATGAATTGTTTAACTATTAAGCTTATTGGACACTTTACGTGCCTTCAATAATATAGTGTTATTAAGTGTACACTTTATCTTTATTATACTCGATTATTATTGTGTTTGCGTTCTTTAGAACGCAATATTAATAGGCTGCTTTAGCAGCTTCTAATACAACAATGAAAAGTGACGGACAGCTTTAGCTGGACACTCATTTTTCATTATAGATATAATTGATGAAAAATGAAATAGGGTATCGAAAAAAAAGCATTCTTCGGGTATAATTCTTGGTGGTTTCGAGTTACGGGTTTCGTGTTATGAGTTATTCAACTCTTAACCTTCAACTCGCAACTTTCAATTTCCAACTCAAAAAACATTATGAATTTAGAACAAGAACAGAGCAATTTGGCATCACAAATTACGCTTCCCGACCTGCTTCGGCGAATGACCGACCTTGGCGGTTCGGATTTGCATTTGACGACCAATTCGCCGCCGCAAGTTCGCGTTCACGGGCATCTCAGCCCGCTTGACGGCTTTCGCATATTGACTCCGGCAGAAACGAAAAGCCTGGCGTATTCGGTTTTGACCGACGCGCAAAAACATCGTT
>JBLGEO010000087.1:0-9081 GCA_047445235.1 Candidatus Dojkabacteria bacterium
TATAATATTTAGGAACGATGATTTTTACTGCACCGCTGACAGGATTCATTGCAACCTTATTGCCATCAACAGTCAATATCCAGTCTGCCGATTTATTAAACTGAATAGCCGGCATCGATTTAAATTCAGTATAACCTTGAACGGGTCCTCTTATAATAAATTTATAGCTAAGTAACTTTTCTGCAGCAGATTTAATCCATTCCAATCTTTTAACTGGGTCTATTCTTCCCATATAAAGTAGTTGTCGTGTTGCGGGTTGGGAGTTGCGGGATGGATCACTTAGGAAAACAGGGTTGATTGAGTTTGGGACTTTAACTGCATTACTACAACCTAAAGCCTCTAAGAATGGAATTTCCCAATCGGTAATTCTTATAACTTTATCGAAGTGTCTAAGTTGCCAACGACCTATTATTACATCAAAAAGTTTATCAATTATTTTTAAATGAATCGGTTCTCTAGGATCTTTGTCAAAAGGAGCATGGGTTGTAATTATCACTTTACTCCCAATTAGTTTCCCAGCTAATAAGCCAAACAATGTATGTGGATGTCTGTAACCGTGAACATGAATAATCCCTGGTTTTAGTCTAATTATCCCTATAATCATTTGTGGCCAAAAAAGTGCATTCTGCCCAAGGCTCAAAAGAACTTTAAATCTCCTTAACTTCATACTCTCGTACGTTTCTCTTTTTGCGGATTTTAATCCAGTACCTTTTATAATATTTGAAGAATAAACCGTCACTTCGTACCCATTGTCTCTTAACACCTTTGCATCGGAATAAACTCTTGCCCATATTCCGCAAGCAGATGGGAACGAGTAAGGTGCTACTAATAGAACTTTTTTATTGGTACTTTTCATACGCTCAATTATATCAGCAAAGCTCAAAATCTGGTGGTAATTCATTCAGTTTAAATATTATGTCGCTATTGTCTGGAAACGATTTTCGGGTTAAAATTCCCTTAGTTACACACAATTTATGATTACAATGTTTACCGACCACTCAAAAGATGAAACAGACCAATTCTACATAAATAGAAATGGTGCTGAAACAAGTTTTGTAAGAAACTCAATTCTTGTTAGAGACGGAGTTGTTTGCATTTTATTTAACAATGAACAAGTGATAGAGTTTCCAAATCATAAAGTTGTTTATGGGCCATTATTTCACTACTTAGATAAGATTGTTGATAATCCAATGTTAAAAACACAGTTAGCCTACGCGATTGAAAATGGAAATTTAGACTTATTTGAGCATGAATTCTTAGAGTTAGTAAAAAGTAATACTGATCCAAAAAAATATGATCATCTAGCAGTCATGCAGTACTATCATGTATTTTTTGTAACAATTGTAAAAAAGATTATTGACTATGCTCATTATTACGATTCCAATACTGAGCCAGATATTAATAAATATATGGATATTCTTGTTCCAATAATAAGGATAATGAAGATGAAGATAGATACAGATTAATTATTAAAATTAGATATGAATACACTAACAGATCAAAGCAAAATAGCTACGCAAGATCTTAATCCATTAGCAACACTAGAGATTAAAGTAGTAGCTAAACTAGACTTTCCAATAATTGAATTAATTCCTGCTAACACCCTCTCTATAATTGAAAAAAGAATGGGTACAGAGACATTTAAGGCAAACTTACATATTTTAAATGATGCATTAGGTAACTACTTATCAGCTATCCAGGCACAAAAAGATCTTTTAAAGAAGTTAACTACTGAGACCACCGAAGATTGGGATGACTATTTAATAAATGAATTTATCAAGTTTATTACTAAAAAACTTGTAATGAAAATTGATGAGCATTTTAAAGTTAATGCTGATGTGCATATAGTAACTGAGGGTGAACAAGCATTAATAACTATTAATGAAACTGAAATTTCCATTAATCAAATGCATCTTTATAAACTTTTCTTCACTACTCTAAGCCAAATAATAGAAGATGAAGAGCTATCTGAAGAACTTTTTAAGGACTTAAAGGATGATAATTATTTGTCAACAAAAGAGACACTAGTGTTTTTAATAAGAGCAAAGTACGAGAATGTAGATATTGCAAAGTTAGAATTATACTTAAAATATTTAGCTTTACCAAACTTAAAAAGAATTTTTGAAGCGATCACCAAAAATAAAAAGAATTTAAATGGTGAAATGCTTTTTGCTTCTGTAAGAATAAGGGAAACATTTAGACATCTACTTAAAAGAATTCTTCGAGTTTACGGAATTAGCGAGGGCTAAAATTACTATCGGAAAGTTTTCCGTCCCTCTTTTTTGATATCATCGATTAATACCTTTTATTGAACTAGTATGTCAGATTTAATAAATAAAGATTTCATTATTGTTGAACCTGTAGATACTTTAGAACAAGTAAGAGTTTTTGAAGATCTTTTAACTGATATTGACGAAGAATTCTTACAACTTGCTGAACAAACTTCAATTATGTCTGCATATCTTGAGTCTTTAGTAATGGAGAGTACAGATAATATTAGTGAATCAGAGACTTCTAAATTACTGCCTGAGCTAACGAAAGCAATTATTGAAATGATGCATGTTCTAACTAAGAATAATTCACCCTTTCTTAAAGATATGATTAGTTTTGCAAAGTTTGTTATTGATAATTCATCTAATGTTATTAGTAATAATTTGAGCAGCAATGAAATTATAGATTTATCAATCAAAAGTTTAATCATTAATGTAATTGCTTTAATTCCAACAACAGATTCTTTAGGAAATGTTTCAACATTGCAAGCAAGTCAAAAAATAAATGAATTTTTAGATGAAATGAAAGGAGAAGGAGCTCTAGACATAGAAGAAACAGCTATCAGAATGGTAGTTGATTTTGCTAGAAAGGCTGAAGTAGGCAGCAATGATTTTAATAGATTGAATATTCCTCAGAATGAAGAAATGGAATTATCTAGAGCTATAGCGATTACAAAAAGAATTATTAAGGAGAATTCAACTTACTACCAACCAATTGCAAAAGAGTTAAAACTTTTTGTTGAATTATTACTAAAGAAATTAATAGATCTTCATGAAAACTATTCTAATAAGCTAGGTGTTTCTGCATATTTAATAAGTGTACTTAATAGCTCACAAGAAGATGGACGTGGTGAGATTCCGGCTTGGGGTGAAGCTTAAAGTTTGATGAATAATATTGAAGCGGCACCCGAACGGGTGCCGCTTGTTTGAGATTCATTACCGCACCGAAACCAGGTCCATTGATTTTGTGCCCAAGTAGGTGCAAATCTGCATGTCTTCGTTCTGATTCTCAGAACTCATCCTGCATCTTTGGAGGTCCAGCTTACTCAGTTTTATCTTCTGGTTCAATTACTTCGTCAGCTGCTGTAGGCTCTTCAGATTTTGGTTCTGCTGGTTTTGACTCACCTTCAGTTGTTTCTCCTTCTGGAGCTGCTTGTGCTGCACTTTCGTACATCTTTGCACCTGCTGCTTGTAATTTTTCCATCAATTTATCAGATTCTTCTTTTAATTTAGCTGTATCTGCTTCTTCAGAGTCTTTTACTTTCTTTAACTCTTCTTGCGCAATCTTCAATTGAGCTTCAAGGTCTGTCTTTAGATCTGAAGGAATCTTATCTTTAGTATCTTTATCGTTTAATAACTTTTCAGTCTGATAAATTAAACTGTCGGATTCGTTTTTAACTTTAATTCTTTCTAATATCTCTTTATCTTTAGCCTCGTTTTCTGCAGCTTCTTTAACAAATCTATCAATATCTGCTTGATCCATTTGTGTAGATGCAGTAATTGTAATACTTTGTTCTTTTTGTGTTCCTAAATCCTTTGCTTTTATGTTTAAGATTCCGTTTGCATCAATTTTAAATGTAATTGCAAATCTTGGAACTCCTCTTTGTGCTGGTGCAATTCCATCTAATCTAAAGTTTCCTAAAACTTTGTTATCTTTTGCTAAAGGTCTTTCACCTTGTAGAACTTTAATATCAATAGCTGGCTGATTATCTACAGCTGTTGTAAACATATCTTCAGTTTTTTCTGAAGGTATTGTTGTATTTCTAGGAATTAAGATATGCATTTCTCCTGCATTTACTTCTAATCCTAAAGATAAAGGTGTTACATCTAATAGTGTAATATCTTCAACAGATGAGTCTCCAGATAGTACTGCTGCTTGTAAAGCTGCTCCAACTGCTACAACTTCATCTGGGTTAACAGATAAGTTTGGTTTCTTTCCAAAATACTCTTCTACTTTCTTTAATACTAATGGCATTCTAATCATTCCTCCTACCATTATAATTTCATCAATTTCAGATTTAGAAACTCCAGAGTCTTTTATTGCTTTTCCAACAGATTCAAATGTTCTATCAACTAAATTCGAAACTAACTTCTCAAAATCTCCTCTAGTTAAAGTCATTCTGAAATGCTTTGGTCCTTTTGCATCTGCAGTTATGTATGGAAGATTAATTTCTGTGCTTTCAGAGCTAGATAGAGTAATTTTTGCTTTTTCTGCAGCTTCTTTTAATCTTTGTAATGCAGCTGGATCTTCTTTCAAGTCAATCCCTTGTTCTTTTTTAAATTCAGCAATCATGTAATCAATCATTACCTGGTCAAAATCATCTCCTCCTAAATGCGTGTCTCCAGAAGTAGATTTAACTTCAAAAACTCCATCACCAATTTCTAAAACAGAAACATCAAAAGTTCCTCCACCTAAGTCGTAAACTAAGATAGTTTGATCGTTCTTTTTATCTAATCCGTATGCAATTGCCGCAGCTGTGGGTTCGTTAATAATTCTTAAAACTTCCAATCCTGCAATTTGACCTGCATTCTTTGTAGCTTGTCTTTGAGCGTCGTCGAAGTAAGCTGGAACTGTAATAACAGCTTGTTTAACAGGTTCTCCTAAATAAGCTTCTGCATCTGTTTTAATTTTTGCTAAAACTTTTGCAGAAATAACTTCTGGTGCAACCCATTGATCTCCAAATTGAATTTCTACTCCACCTTTAGAACTCTTTTGAATTTTAAATGGAAGTAAATCTACATCTTTTTGCACAGCTGGGTCATCAAATTTTCTTCCTATTAATCTTTTAATAGAATAGAAAGTTTGCTCGGGGTTTGTAACCATTTGGTTTTTTGCAGTTATACCAACAATTTCTGATTTGTTATCTACGGCAACAACAGATGGAACTAATCTAGATCCTTCTTTGCTTGTAATAACTTCTGGCTTACCAGCTTGAACAAAAGCAACAACAGAGTTTGTTGTACCTAAGTCGATTCCTACAACTTTAGACATATTTATAAAATAACAATTAAATTAAATTCTTAATTAGCACTCTAAGTATATACCTGCTAAAAGTGGATGTCAAGATGCTTTGAATTCAGTTTTGCTGTACACTTGAATAGACAATAAAATAGATTAAAATTTTCTTATGTCTTTTGAATTTAGAAAAATTGAACAAGGTGAATCCGTAGCAAATGGATCTTTATTCATGCACACAAATAAATGGGTTGAATTCCAAAGAGCTTTAGGTAGAAATGTTTCTCAGTATTTAATATTGAAAGATGGACAGCAAATCGGCTACTTATATATTGAAAATAATTATAGAAAATTAGCAAAATATGCTTACTCCCCGTTTGGTCCAGTTATCTCTCAGCAATTTCAAACCGTAGAGTTTTTCAACGATTTAAACTCATTCATGAAAAAGTATATTCACGATAACGATTTAAACGTTTTTAGATTTGACCCTTTCAAATGGAATTTAGACTTAACTGTTAAGCTATTGCACGCAGGTTTTAAAAGAACTTTAGCTGCTGTTGGTCCAAAATATATGTGGGAAATTTCATTGGATAAGACTGAAGATGAGCTTCTTGCAGATATGAAAAAAGTTGCAAGATATAATATTAAACAATCTGAAAAAGCAGGAATAACAATTGTTCAAACATCAACTCAAGAAAACAAAGACGAGCTTGTTAAAGAGTTTTATAAAATTTTAGAAGAAACAACTAAAAGGCAAGGATTTGCTAGTTTTGATTGGTTATATTTTCAAAAACAATCTGAGATTTTAGGATTAGGAAATGGCTGTGAATTATTTTTAGCAAAATATAATGGTCAATATGTATCTGGTGCTTGGGTAAATTATTCTGAAGATACAGTTAGCTATACTCATGGAGGTTCTATACATAATCCAGAAATACAAAAGTTTGGTGCAAGTTATTTATTACACTGGACTATAATAAAACATTCTAAGAACATGGGAAAGAAGTTTTATAATATGTGGGGTGTTGTTCCAGATGAAGTTACAGATGCGCCATTAAAAGGTGTTTCAGATTTCAAAAAACGATTTGGTGGTCAAATGATTGAAAATATAGGTGGATTTGAAGTTACAAATGGTGGGCTTCCAAATTTAATAAATCGATCATACGACTGGTGGGTTTACCGAAACGATCGCACTTAATGACGAATTAAGAGTGACGAATGAAGAATAGATTTGTATTCTAATACATTGAATAGATTCGGATTGAGGAACGATAATCAATCAATGAATCAAAACCCTATTAAAACAAAAAGTTATGATTTTGCACTTCAAATTGTAGATCTCTTTAAACTTCTGACAGCAAAGAAGGAATTCATATTATCTAAACAAATACTCAGGAGTGGTACATCAATAGGTGCTAATGTTTTTGAAGCTCAGGGTGGAATATCAAAAAGAGAATTTATTGTAAAAATTCAAATAGCTTATAAAGAATGCTTAGAAACTATTTATTGGTTGAATCTTTTAAAAGACTCAAAATTTATAGACGAGAAAAGCTTTAATGAATTTTCGATCAAATGTGAAGAATTAAGAAAGATCTTAGTTTCAATTCAAAAGACTTCCAAAGGAGAGTAGTATTCTTAATTCGTCACTCCTCATTCGTAATTTTATACTATTTCCCTACTACAACCTTAGCAGGTTTAAGCACACCATCTTTATTTTTATACTTAAAGGCAGAAGAAATTACAGCAATCACTTTTCCTTGTTGCTCGGGAGTTCCTGGTACTGTAGAAATAGCTTCCATTCTTTCTTTATCAAACTCATCCCCAATATTAACTGGTATTCTTTCTACTCCCGCAATATCAATTGCTGTTACAAGTTTATCCTGTGCAGACTTCATTGAAGATTTTGCATGTTCAAGAGTAAGTTCGTTATCTGAAAGTGCTAAGTTAATATCATCAAAGACTTCAAGAATCTCTTGAATTAAGCTCATATTTGCCATTGCACCAAATACTGCTTTTTCTTGCTCTACTCTTTTTTGATAATTTTGAAAGTCTGACATTAACTGTAGTCTTTTTCTTTTTTCTTCATCAACTAATGAGCTTGCATCTTGAGGTTGTAATTCATCTTTCTGTTTTAGTGTTTCTAAAATTGGAATGCTTCCAATTGCAATATATGCATCTGTATTCTCATCACTTACAACTATTTCTTCTTGTTTAAAAGTGTTTACAGAAAGTTGAAATGTAGGGTTATCTTGTAACTCACCTTTTAGTATTTCGTAATCACTTGTAACAAAATCAAGAGCACCATCTGTAGATTTTGTTGGATCTGGTTTTCTAACTTTAATAGTTTTAATACTAATATTCTCAACATCCATTATTGTATTAAACTTTACGTAAATACCATTAGAAACTTCTTTAAGCATAACGCCAATTTTCAAAGCTTCGTTTGTATAGAAGCCATATTCGTTGGAGTCTAAGCAAAAAATGTTTACGTAATCTACAGTTAAGCTATATTCTGCAAGATATTTATCGTGTAGTTTTCTTGCTTCTTTTATTATTTCTGAAAGTCTTTCTGTTAGTTTTTGCATATTATTGATAACTAATTGTTTTTGGTAAAACTTTTCTTAAAGTGTCAGTAATGTACTTTATTCCTTTTATAACTTTATCGTACTTCATTCTGTTTGGACCAATTACTGCAATGCAGCCTCTATTTTTTCCGTCAATCCTTACTTCGCTAAATACTAAAGTATAGTCATCAAAGATTTCCTTGCCTGTTTCTTCTCCAATTAAAATTTGAATATCATCATCCGGAAGATCCTTATTCATCATTTCAGAAAGGGATGAATAATCTTCTAGAATCGAAAGTATTCTCTTCATAGAATCCGTATCTCTAAATTCTGGGATATTTACTAACTCAGATAAACCAGCATAATATAGTTCGTTACCTATTAAAGCAACAGCTGCATTTTCTGAGATTTCACTTAAGAAGTTTAAGCTTTTTCTAATTAATCTTTCGAAAGTATCTGAGTTCTTTAATAACGCGTTTTGTATTCTTTCTTTTGTCTTTTCATCAATCTCTTCAATCCCTTGGCTCTTTAGATAGTCAACAAAAAACCTCCAACCTTGAGTAGTTGGAATTCTTCCACTGCTAAGATGTTTTTGATAAAGATAACCTTTAGCAACAAGTTCAGCCATTTCGTTTCTAATAGTTGCAGTGCTTAGTTTTAGTTTAAATCTAGTTTGAAGACTTATAGAACCAACTGCTTCTGCGGTGTCTATAAATTCTTTTATAATAGAAAGAAGTAACTCCTTTTGTCTTGGTGTGATATCGTTATCCAACTTGAGTATTTCTAATAACTAGCACTGAAGTATATCATCAAATAGCAGGTTATGGGAAGACTTGCTAATCGCTGTAAAAAAAACTAAGTTGGAAAATTTTGCCTTTTTGTATTAAAATACAACTACAATTAGCTTTTAAAATTAATAATATGAAAAAGAAAGGCCCTGTTATGAAATCAATCTACTCACCTCAGTATGAGTATCTAGTAGGTAGATTACAAAGAGCAAGAAGAGAATCTGGCTTAAAGCAGCAAGTTGTTGCAGATAAAATAGGAAGATACCAGTCTTATTTATCAAAAATTGAGCACGGAGATAGAAGAATTGATGTACTAGAACTTTTGGAACTAGCAAGACTTTATAAGAAAGACATTGAATACTTTATTCCTCCAAAGAAATTACAGGCAGAAGGAGATAGAAAGAAGAAATAATAAAACAAATTAGATAATTAGAAAATGAGTGAATGAAAATTCACTTCATTTTTCTTTTGTTTGGATCGTAACTATATTGATGTCATCCTGA
>JBLGEO010000088.1:0-29982 GCA_047445235.1 Candidatus Dojkabacteria bacterium
TACTCCATTTACTGTACCTATTTTTTGCTTTCCTCTTAATATTTTCATAATTGAGAACTAAGGTAAGCAATTATTTGTAATGGAAGAATCAATGGGATTAAAAGAATTGCAAGGAAAACTAATACATTGGGTAATATAAATATAAAACTTATTAAGCTACCTGTTGCAATCCACCAGAATCTTATTATCACTCCAAGAGATTTGCCCAAAGAGGAGTTGTCTTGATACAAGGGCTTACTGAAGTTTCGAGCACTTGGAAGTGCGTTAGTTTGATTTAATAAAAAAGAAAATCTAAGAGCAACATGGTCTCTAAAGAAGCCAAGAACAAAGATCTGATAGTACCAGACAAAGAAATTAATTATGTAGTCTTTCATTACGGTTATTTACTAATACCAAATTGTACAGTAAAATCTTTAGCTTTTAAACATATAATGGATAACAACATTCTAAAACAAATAACCCATATTAATGGTGTAACTCACGGGGATAGACAAGCTCAGATTTTGCTTGTAAGAAAAGCAATCGAGGAAGGTAAAATAACAAGAGAGGAAATACATTTCATCCTCCCTACTATAATGTACTTACCTTTTCCTAATGATGTAGACAGTTCTTTATGGGACACATTGTTTATCAATGAAGATTATTTAGAAACTATTCCTCTACTAATGGAATTATTTACTGAAGAAGATGCAAGAGAGATGGCTAACATCTTTTTAAATATAAGAGGCTCTCAACTACATATAGAAATTGGACAAAAGTACCATAAGATAATTGCAACGAACTATTTAACAGAAAATGAAGCTAATTATATTCTTCTCGCATTTATTCTCGCTGACTTTAGAGTCAATCTAAGAGAAGAAAGATCTAATTACTAAAAAAGACCCTTTCGGGTCTTTTAAATTACATCATATCCATTCCACTCATATCCGGCATTGCTCCATGAGAGTGTTCTTCTACTTTTGGAACATCTGATACTACAGCTTCTGTTGTTAGTAACAACATTGCAACAGATGCAGCGTTCTCTAAAGCAGTTCTAGTAACTTTTACAGGGTCACTAATTCCAGCTTCTAACATGTCTACAATCTTATCGTGTCGAGCATCATAACCTTTTCCACCTTTCATGTCTCTTATAAAGCTTGCAGCTTCTTTTCCTGCGTTAGACATTATTTGTCTAAATGGTGCTTCTAGTGATTTTTTTAAAATATTTAAGCCAATTCTTTCATCATCAGTATCGAGCTTAACCTTGTCTAAAACAGCAGATGCATTTAGAAGCGCAATTCCACCTCCAGCGACCACTCCCTCTTCTATAGCAGCTCTTGTAGCTTGTAAAGCATCATCAATTCTGTCTCTTCTCTCTTTCTGTTCAATTTCACTAGCTGCTCCTACTTCTAACACTGCAACTCCACCAGATAGTTTTGCTAATCTCTCAGCTAGCTTTTCTTTGTCATAGTCTGAAGTAGAATTTGCTATTTCCATTTGGATCTGAGCTACTCTTGCATCAAGTGCTTTTTTGCTTCCAGAGCCATTAATGATTGTTGTAGTTTCTTTAGTAACTTTTACTGTTTCTGCATGACCAAAATCTTCTGGCTGCATGTTCTCAATTGATAAGCCAACCTCTTCTGTAATAAGCTTTCCTCCTGTTAGTATTGCAATATCTTCTAACATTGCTTTCCTTCTATCTCCAAATGCAGGTGCTTTAACAGCAACAACGTTTAAATGACCTTTTAACTTATTTAGGATTAAGTTTGTAATTGCATCTCCATCTACATCCTCAGCAATAATTACTAAGTCTCTTGTTCCACCAGCTACAACTCTTTCTAATGCAGCAAATAGTTCTTTAGCTCCGGAAATCTTCTTGTCTGTAATTAAGATAGCTGGTTTTTTTATAACTACTTTTTGGTCTTCTGTTCCAACAGCAAAATAAGGTGAAAGATATCCTTTATCGAATTCCATACCCTCAACATACTTTTCGACTAAACCAAAAGTTTGTCCATCCTCGACTGTAACAACTCCACCTGCTCCGACTTTATCAATAATATTTGCAAGGGTTTCACCGATTTGTGTATCTCCATTTGCAGAAATTGTTGCTACTCTTTTGTAATCTTCTTTTCCTTTTACTGGAACTGCTGCTTTTCTTAAACTCTCGATTACAGCTGCAACTCCCTTCTCAATTCCGTTTCTAATTTCCATTGGATTTGCTCCTGCAGTTACATTCTTAAATCCTTCTGCAACAATTGCTTGAGCTAATACAACAGCTGTTGTTGTTCCGTCTCCAGCAACATCTACAGTTTTGCTGGCAGCCTCAATTAAAATCTTAGCCCCCATGTTCTCAATCTTATCTTCTAACTCAATTTCTTTAGCTATTGAAACTCCATCTTTTGTAATATGTGGAACTCCAAATGACTTTTCTAATGCTACATTTCTTCCTTTAGGACCAAGAGTTACTTTTACAGCATTGGCTAGTTTATCTACACCAGCTTTTAGCTTCTTTCTGGCATCTTCGTTGAATGTTACTTGCTTTGCCATAGTTTAAATATTAATAGTTAATTATTACTTGATAATTATTAGTTAAGAATTCCAAGAATATCAGTTTCCTTCATGACTAGATAAATTACACCATCTACCTCTAACTCCTCTGGTGAGTATTTCTTAAAAAAAACTGTATCCCCAACCTTTACGTTAAACTTCTCTGCTGTACCTAATGCTGCTACTTCACCTGTTTGAGGTCTTTCTGCTTTATTAGATGTTTGAATAATTAAACCTGAAGCTGTAGTTGCCTCTTCTTTAGCTGGTTTAACCAAAATGTATTCTCCTACTGGTCTAATCTTCATAGCTGACTTTGCCATAGGTAAAAAATTTAAAATATAAATGTAATTTAGCAGGTAAACGAATAAAGTGCTAAGAATCTTAACATCTTGAAATTTTAAGTGTCAAGAACTAACTAGTTTATCTTTACACTTACTCTTGATGGTGTAGCAGGAACTCTTTGTAAGAATTCTGGAATAAATCCTGGTGTGAAGAATATTTTATAGTCCTGCAATTCGTTTACGTCTTTTTCGAAGTACAATTTTGCATCCGAAACGCTCTTACCTTGGATATTAGATCTAATCTCTTCTTCAGATACTCTAACTCCAACAGATCCCTGTGAGGATATTGATAGTGTATATCCTGTAGCGTTCTTCTCTACTTTCTCTACAACAGGAAGCTTTAAATTATCTATAACAACTTGAGAACCGCTTACTGGATTCTGGTCAGTAGTTATTAAGATTTCTCCTGCTTTTCGAAGATCATCGTTTTTGACTGCATAACCTGTAACCGACATTTCTACTGTTAAGCTGAAAGTCTTATCTGCTGGAGCCTCTTCGTTTACTTTTGGAACAGAAGAAACGTTTGTTTCTTTATATTCAATAGTCTCTGGTATTAACATTGAGCCTGCTGGGATAATATTTCGTAATTTAGATTCTGCCTGTTTTTGAAGTTCTGGAAGCTTGTCTGCCTTTAATTTATCAATGTTATCTTGTGACGGAACAGTTATTGGTGTTGAGCTACCGCCTTCTATTGCCCTTACTCTTGTACCTCTAACATCTCCCACATTGTAACCTTCAATAATAAATCTTGAGCTTGAGTCAGAACTTGGAATATTATACTCTGCACCCACTTCAATTGCCTCTATTGGGACATCTTGAACATAGAATGCGTTTGTTACTCCACCTGGTCCTGTTGTTGCAGGGTCTAAGGTAACTGCCTTAGTTAAGATATAAACCTTACCAGATGCTTCTGATGTTGCTTTTGTTCCAGCAGGAAGATTAATTGTTTGTTGAACTTTAATATTATATATATCTAAGAATCCTTTTGCCTTATCTCCCTTCTTTCCTTGTCCAGTTGCTGCTCCAGTCCAAGATCCACTAACCTTCTCTACAAGAAGTACTTGTGCAGGGATCTGAATAGGATTAGTTGAGGCATTTATCTCTGTAATATTTGGATTAGTATCTACTTGACCTGCAATTGGAACGTTCTCACTTTTAAACTTAACTCTTACGTCCACACTAGAGAATTCAAAAATGAATAGATAAAGAAGTATTAAGATTACTACTCCAGCAATCCCACCACCTATCATTAGCATCTTTTTTCTCTTAGCTCTTGCAAGTGATGTCTCAGGGGAATCATCAAAAGCCATTCTTCTATTCCTACTAAATAGGTTTGAAAAAAAGCTTGAAACTCCACTCTCAGGATTTACCATCCTAGTGAAATCTTTCCCTGTGAACTTAGTTCTTGGGGATGCATTGATAACTCTTTTTGATTCAGTGTTCTGCATAGTTTCAGTTGGTTGTTTTTCTAAGTCAGCCTCAATTTTAGCATAACTGGACTGAGATCTTGTATATTTCTTAATATCTCCTCCTCCCATCATTTCTATTCCATCTAAGTCTATTACCTTCGCTTCTGCTCTCGGCTTAGAATAGTTTTTTAAGTCTTCATCAACAACAGGTGCTGCAGCTTCTATTTCTGCAACGTTCTCATTTAAGACCTCTTTCTCAAACTCATCATTATCCTTCTCTTCTTCTGTTGAATTATTATCTTCCATTTGGACATTTTTTTCAATGTCCGAAACATCATTTTCTTCTGTTGACTGTTCAGTAGATTCAGGTTCTTCATTTGAATCTGCCACTGCAGTACTGAGTTCTTTTTTCTTTGCTAAAAGTTTCTCTAAATAAGTATCCATCCTACCCTTCGATACTGCCCAAGACTCACCCGTAATTTGACTTACTTTAGATGCAACAACAAACCCTACCTTCTCTGCGATATAAATTCCATAGGTATCTTCCGTTACCACAATTGCAGATTTTCTAAGCTTAGCTACTTCTTTGAATAGAATTTTAATACTTATTGGACTGCTTAGGATTAAAGCACCTTGAGGAATTATAAATACAACCTTGGATTTATCTGACGCAAGAACTCTATCAATAACAAATGTTATTTCTTCTTTCTGATCTATAAATATTTTTTCTGCTGTTAAAATTGACATATTTTAATCTAAAATCATTCTAGCTAATGCTAAAGGAGCTACATCAATAGGCATTGTAGCTTTTTTAGTTTTATCTGTAACGTTTCGTATTGCGTTGGGAAATATAAAGTTTACCTTTGGATATTTCTTAAAATTTAAACTCTGCATCCACGGATAAGATATTAGTTCCTCCTGTATTTGAGGTAGCAATGCTCCTCCTCCACAAAGAAAAATATTTGGTGGAAACTCTCCAACATCTTCAAATTCTTCTAGTGAAACTTCTACTCCACTAGCCCAAATCTTAATGTCATTCTCAAATGCTCTCTTAATTTCTGTACTTTCAGAATTTGTAAGTTTTCCGTTTATAAATTTAAGCTTCTTTTCTTCTGCCTCCTCATAAGTTAATCCTTGGTCTTTCTCTATTCTTCTTGTAAATACTCTGCCTCCAATAGCAAACATCTTAGTTCCCATTATATCTCCATTTTTAACTATTGCTACGTCAGTTGTTCCACCTCCAATATCAATAATAATTCCACTTGCATCATTTCTTCTCATATCGTTCATTCCCATTGCTACTGCATAAGGTTCTACAACAATCTTAAGAATATTTACTCCTAAGTGTTTTGCAATTTGATTGATAGTATCTATATGGATTCTTGGTGCGAAAGTTGAAAACACTCTGTAAATAAGTTCAGAGCCTTTGTATCCAACAGCATTAAGCACTCTTGTGCCATCAATATAAACGCTATTAATATAACTGTCTATTTCTACTAGTTGCTTTGAGGGTATCCCTAGCTCTTCTGCCAAGTCTTCTTTTGTACTTTCGAAAGTATGCTTCTTTACCTTTTGAATAATCTGCTCTATCTCCTTATCCGAGATTTCCATTTCTGGATTTTCCCTTTCAACGTTTACAAGAATGTTTACTCCTTGTACAGATTCACCAGCAATGCCGATTATCATATCTTTAGGCAATGCGTACTCTGTTTCAAAATAACTCTGAGCCATCCCTACTGCTTCTCCAATTGCTTTATCTAGATTATCCACGACTTCCGTTATATCTAAAATAAACGCAGCATACATTGCACTGCTCTTTTGCTTGGTTCTGCTGTACCCAATAATCTCTACTTCGTTACCCACTCTAATAAAAACGGCACATTTTATGTACTCTGTTCCTATATCTACAGAGAGGTAACTCTGCTTTTTATTTAATTTAGGTGCGGTAACTTTTTTAAATCTCTCGAACAATGGAATTTAGCTAATAAATACTTAAGTTTTAGGTGTTGTTTACGCCTTACTATAATATACCAAATTCAATGTATTATCAAAAAGATAGCAAGTCTTGGTTGTTTGCATAAATAATATCATAGTGATATACTAGCCGTATTTAAGAATCCTAATTAGATTTAAGCTTTGCTCATGAAAATTCTAGCAACGGTACCAGAAACTGCAAACGAAAAAGGTACGAAAATATTTTTGGAAGCTGTAAAGATTTTAAAGAAACAAGGTCATAATGTAATTGAGATTAAACCACTCTCTTCAAAGAAACAATCCGACTTAACAAAATCCTTTAGTCAAATAGATAAATTTATTAAAGATACTGATATCTTAATAACTGATACAACTAATGCAGATGCAAAAGTTGGTTACGAGATTGCACGAGCATTAGACGAAAAAAAGGTAGTTATAGCTTTTGAAGAAGATAAGTCTAAAAATCAGTTTCTAATAGTTCACGGCAATTTAAGCAAACAGATCGTTTCTGCAAAGTACAATGCTAAGAATATTGAGGAAGTAACAACAAATGCAATTAAAGAAGCTTCTAGCAAATTAGATTCGAAGTTTATTTTGATAATCTCTCCAGAAATGGATAGATATTTAAACTGGGCTTCAAAAGTTAAGAGAACTCACAAGGCTCAGGTAGTTAGAACTGCCTTAGAAGCAATGATTAAGAAAGATAAAGAATACAAAGACTATATTCAAGGTGAATAAGTTAGATCCCTTCTCCAATAGGCCACAATACGAAATGTTACTTGAGCTTCCTATCACAAAAGTCTTGATTTCACAGCTATTTAGAGACGCGATATTAAGACATACTGACGACATTAACGATGTTTTAAATTGGGAAGATTTTGGGGAAGGTGCTACTTTTGCAGGTACTATACTTTACAATATAGACACATATCTCTCTCAATTGTCTGATGAAATGACTCCGTATGAGATCAAACAAGTTGTTAATTATGCAGGTGGATTAATACAAACCTACTTTGTAGATAGGAAAGAATTTAACGATGAAGATATACAAAAAGCTGAAAATTCCTTAAGGGAGGCTGTTGAGATACTCAGAAATGTCTTATTAAATTCCTAACCCCTGCACTCCTAGAAGTCCTGCTATAAAGTTAACTATTGTTGGGGCCAACACTGCTAAAACAAAGCCTATAATTGCAGCAACCATAATCTTCTTCGCACTTGCTACTTTATCTGCACTGTCTCTTGCAGTTAAATAAACAAAAGCTCCGTAAAGAAGCATTGCAGCGAAAGTTAGCAGAAATACTGGAACAATTAATTTAGTTAGTGCATTTATAAACTCTTCTAAAGTACAGTAAGTTGTAACGCAAGGAATTCTAAAAGTATCCATATTTACTAATTAAAAGCTAAGAGAAAATTCCTATGTCTTCTGGAATATATTGTCTAAAGTTATCTTTTGTTATTCGGACACCAGTTGCTAGTCCTTGAACTATTTGTAGTGCTACTTTTCTAGCTAATTCGGTCAAGGTTCTTTCTAACTGTCTAACACCAGCATCAAAACCCAAAGGTCTAATTACTAAAGGCCAGGCATCTTCGTCGAAAGAAAGCTGCTCCTCTGTAATCCCAGTTGCCTCTCTAACTTTTGGTAATAGGTAATTCTTTGCAATCATAACTTTATCGTTGTCCGTATAGCTCCCAAATCTAATTACCTCAAGTCTATCCAAAAGTGCTGCAGAAATTCCACCCAGGTTATTTGCTGTACAAATAAACATTACTTTAGATAAATCTATTGGATAGTCTAAATACTTATCCATAAAGGTTGAGTTTTGCTCAGGATCTAAAATCTCTAGTAAAGCAGCCATAACGTCTGCCTTAGTTCCACCAGATGCAGATACCTTCTCTATTTCATCCAATAGAATTAAAGGATTCATTGATTGTGTTCTTACCAGTGCCTTAATTATTTGACCTGGCTCTGCGTTAAGTTGTCCTCTTACAATACCTCTAATCTCAGTAACTGAGCTTAAACCTCCTAAGGAGATTCTCATAAATTTTCTATTTAAAGCTAAAGACATTGCCTTAGCCATGGATGTTTTACCTACTCCTTGGATTCCAACAAAACATAGAATTGGCGAATGTGATGAGTTTCCTTCTAACTTTGCCATATCTGCTTCTAAGTTTTCTACATTACCTTGCACAACTTTTAGCTGCTGATTTTGAAGTTTAATTACTGCTAAATATTCCATCACTCTATTTTTTACAGGTTCTAATCCATAGTTATACTTGTCTAAAACTGATTTTGCGTTAGTTAGATCCAGGTTCTCTTGCTCGTACTTTCCAAATGGAAGTTGGGATATCCAGTTAACGTACTCTGAAACTGGTTCAAACTCTTGAGAATAACCACCTGTTTGAGCCATTTTTACTAATCTATTTATCATTCCTTCTGCTTTGTCTCTTAGACCTTGCGGCATGTTTATAGATGCCTCAATTTTCTTCTCTAAGGTGTTTATGTAGATGTACTAGTACTTTGTGGGGCTACTGGAGCTGTTTGAGGATTTGTTGTTGGTTCCATTTAATTTCTTTAATTACTCTATTCTCGTGAATTACTGAGTGTTTGTCAACCAATTCCCTCTGAATCATCCCGAGCGCAGTCGAGGGATCTCTCTGCCCAGAGTGATCCATTCGACTCGCTTCGCTCGCACACGATGATTAAGTAACTTCGATCATGCTAAGAGCATAGAATTAAAGTTATAGGTGGTAACGGCTTTGCCGCATAGAAAAAGGACCCGATTTCTCGAGTCCCTTTAAATTCTTTTCTTGAAGATTATTTCTCTTCTTTCTTATCTCCCTCTGCTTCAGCTCCCTCAACTACTACTGCTTTAGGAATTGGATTACCTTCTGCATCAAGCTTTTGGTTACCTTCAGCATCTAGTTCGTATTCAACTTCTGCAACAACTTCTTCAACTATTTCCTTTTGAGGAGCTGCGATGTTTACAATAGTTGCATTCTCTCCAACGCTTGAGTCGAATTCTACTCCCTCTGGTAATACAAGATCGTGAACAGTTACACCGTCTCCAATGTTTTCTAGTTTAGAAATATCTACTTCTAAATGATCAGGTAAGTCTCTTGGTAAACAGTACAATTGAACTGCGTCCATTGCTGTAATTAAGAAACCAACATTCTGCTTAACTGCAGGTGCCTCTCCTAAGAATTGAATTGGAACATCAACCGTAATCTTAGATTCTTCATCAACTTGATAGAAACTAACGTCTAAAAGCTTATCTGAAATTGGTTTAACAAACATGCTCTTAATAAGAACTTTAGTTGTTTTACCACCTTCAATTTCTAAGTCTAAAAACTTGTTAAATCCTACTGCCTTAAATGCTTTAGAAAAATCAGTTCTTTTGATTTGAATGTTTTCTGATTTTTTCTTTGGTCCGTATACAGATGCAGGAACAATTCCTTCCTCTCTTAGGTTCTTAACTTTCCTTCCGGTTACTTCTCTTTTTTGTGCTACTAATTTCATAATTTGTTAATTTAAATTTTATTCAAATGCGGAGAATTATACTATAAACACAGTGGAAATAACAAATATCAAATGCCAAAATCCAAAGCTTCGCTTATTTGATATTTGGATTTGTCTGTTTCTTCTGGAATTCAGCTTCTAATTGTCTACCGTTTATTCTATTGACATAAAGCTGTTGAATAATACCAAATGTTCCTTGAGCTATCCAGTAGATGCTAAGTCCAATAGGGAATCCCAATGCTCCAAAAATAAGCAAAGCAGGGAATAAAATCATTGTTTGCTGTGTTGTATTTGTAACAATATCTCCGAAATCGTCTGGCTTGTTTGGGTCCTTCTTATCGTTCTTGTTTTTCTTCTTTTCTTCTTTACCATACTTCTTTCTTATCTCTTTCATTTGAGCCTGGCCTTTAAAGCTGAGTTTCATAGAAGCGTATTGAGTAATACCTGTTAATCCAATTAATATTAAGTAAGGTAATACTGGGCCTAGGTTTCCAATTCCAATCTCGTTTGCTGTCTTTCCAAGATCAACTATTCCGAAAAATGATGAATGGAAAGTGTAATTAGATGCAAAACCAGGAACAAAACTATATGCTAAGTTGTTAAAACTAGCAGCACCTTGGCTGAAAATATCTCTAATAACATGGTCTATATTGATGAATAAGATAAGCTGAACTATAAGAGGAAGACATCCACTCAATAAAGTTGGTAAGTATTCAGAGTTAACTTTCATTAATTCTTTATTCTGCATTTCTTTATCATTCTTATACTTCTCTTTTATCTCCTTCATCTTATCGTTTGCTTCCATATTTTTTCCCATCATTCGAGTCTGTCTCAAAATTAGAGGGAACATAATAAGCTTAGCGATTAAGGAGATTGCGATTATAGATAAACCTAAATTCTCGGAGAATAATCTATAGAAAACAACAATTAAGTTGTAGATTGGTTGATAAAACAGTACTGTAAAAATATCCACGGTTGAAAATTTAATGAAAATAAACTTATCAATAATAACATACGGAGCTTACAGATAACAGCTTACAGAAGGAAGATTAATGGTTTTGTGTTCTGATACATTGCGTGTTTAGGTTAATTTTCGTTATTGTTGAAAATGCAAAATTTTAGAAATCTTGAAATATGGAAAAGGAGTTATCTTTTTACATTAAAAATTTACAAAGTAACTGCTCTCTTCCCTGTAAGTGAAAATTATAATTTAACAAGTCAAATTAGACGAGCCGCAGTATCTATACCTTCAAATATATCCGAGGGTTGTGCAAAACTTAGCAGGAAGGATTTTTTAAGATTCTTAGAAATCTCATTAGGATCTATTTGTGAACTGCAGACTCAAATAGAGATTTGCAAAGACTTAAATTACATTAAGGAGAATACTTTTTCTGAACTTAGTAAAGAACTATTAGAAATTAAGAAAATGACCTCGTCCTACATATTTAAAACTAGGAATAATCTGTAGTCTGTCTTCTGTAAGCTGCAAGCTTTTAGAAACAAAAAACCACCACATTCCTGTGATGGCCTTTTGGTGGAGATGACCGGTTACCCGGTGTCCATGTAAACTTCAAACAACATAGTCTTACATACTTAGTCCATTTGGGTACAGTAGCTTATAAAAATGTACAAAAACAAGCTAAAGAAAATCTCCTATCTTAATTTAAGTTCTGAGTTTTTACAGGGAACTTAAATGCATTCTAACTTTGGGACGCTTGAGTTTCTCGCTAGAAGGAAGAAAGTTCAAACGGCTGGTCTACTTGTTGTTTCGTCCAGCTTTTATAACTTAAGCAAAAGCCAAAGTTACTGCAGGTGCAGTAAAGAAGTTTTTTACAGAAGCTACAAAATTATTTAGTTTGTTGACGTTTAGGTCAAGGTAGTCTTACGACTAGTCACATTATTATTTACGAGGACTTGCGGCAAAACCTCGGTATGCTATGAAATTTTTAATCTACTGTCGAGAAAACATCCCCTAAATAAACTCAGATAAGTGCACTTAGTGAACGTTTTAGACATTTATATTATACCACTTTTTAAGGATTTTGACGACAACTCTCTTTAGGTCTACTTTCTGCCAGGCTATGTAACAGCCTCTTCAGAATCAAAATCAATTATACTGTTGCCAGCCCTAGGTGACTAAACCCTAGCCAAAAACACCTAAAAATGGTAAAATCTCATGCAATTAATGTCTTAGTTGACTTAGTGCAAATGCTTACTCTGTAAGCAAGAACCTTAAAAATAGAAGTAGAAATCGGACCGTCGTCCCATGAAAGCGCAGTAATCTGCTCTCTCACTGGGCGAGGGCCCGATAAATTTATAAGCATCTTAGCAAAAGGATCCGTAAGAATGAATAGTCCAGCCTTAGTAGTTCTCCCTCATGAATTTATTCATCAGGAAAGAGACGTAAGCTTCGTTTTGCATCGTCAGGAAAGCGATGACCCTAATACAGCGATTTACAGCAATGGATTTCGCAGTATTCAAATTTCGATGCCGAGTGATCGGCGTCGACGCGAATATGAGTACGGGCCAATAACTCCATTGTGTCCTGAAAGCTTGCCTACCGAACTTTCTGTACTAGTGGGCGAAAAACGGAAGATCTTGACTCTGGGGGCGATAATCCCCATTGAAGATCACTTAGCCTTCGCTAACGGGGCTACTCAAGAAGGCTCCTATAGCTTCGAAGGTAAGAATCGTAGCCTAGTGCTCAAGTTTGGGCTTAGTGACCTGAACGAAGCTAAGTTTAGCAAATTGTTCTCGACCAAGATTTAGTTCAATCCAATAGTCCCCAGGTAACTGGGGAGAAAGGAGGCTTATTTATTACTCTACTTCTATTTAAGCCTTAAAGTATATCCCCAAAAGAATATTATGTATTTTTTTGGGAACATACGGTTCCAAATAAGGAATGGTGTATTAATGAACATTATAAGTATTGAAATGGAACGTGGCTTTAGAAGAGAAATAATACACGATAGTATGGTATTTACTCTATGTGCAACAATTCCATTGACTAATGGGTTTAAGGCTCATTACAAAAACAATACGCATTCATTGGAAGCTATTAAACTTGAGGGGAAACCCGTCAGTTATAGTGATCCAGAGCTGAATGAGTAAAATCATTCAAACAACGGGACTCTGTAATGGGGTCCCTTAACTTTCTAATAAATTTCTAAGGGTTAAATCTGGCGTATTGAATAGCAGTAGTTGACTTAACCCTCATCCATCAAGGAGGATCAGGAGTCGCTAAGGCCTCCATCTTTTCATTCCAATAGTAGAAGCACTTCGTTGAGTTATAACGAAATACTTCCATTTCGTCTACTGGGCCACCAAAACTGTGCTTACGGTACACAGTAATTGAAGACCCCATATATGTGAACTGATGGGGATCGGGACGATAATATTGATCGCCAAAAGCATACTTCATATCACTCTCGAATATACAACCATGGATTTCCGGCAATGCCTTTTGCAACGGTGACATCACAGAATAGCCGTCCGACCAATGCTTTGCCATGTATGTTAAAGCTGGGGTCGCCAGTATACCCAGCCCTATAACAATTAAAATTGCGAATGCTACTCTCGCCCTGGGACTTAATCTCATCTTATTTTCCTTCATAGTGGAGCCTCCCTTACACATTTATCTCCTAGTATTAGTATCAGTGCTTCGGATATATTCTGATTTTGTGCAAGCACCAATACAGCCATACTTTCACCTTGTGATTTTTTCCCACCCTTTACCTCGTTCCAATCTACTTTGAACAGCAACGCAGCTTTTGCTTTGACCGTCGCCTTCAATTCATCTTGTGTTGCGCAGTCTTTGCCGAGAAACTGTTGAATTGTGGTATGTCGGACGTGTGGGTAAATGGCTTCATAGATAGATGCGCCAATGACTCCAAATACAATGAGACCAACAATAATAACCGCAAGCGCAATGGCCCTACTAACAATCGGCTCCTTTTTTCCAGATTTTTTTCTTTCTCTCTCTCTTTGTAGCGATACCGTCTGACTTAGCCTCGTATCCCGTTTATTATCTCTACTTCCACCACTATAAGTCATGATCGTTCCTTTCTATTTCAATAATTTCGAACGAGACATGCAAGAAACAAATATTTCCTTAATAACTTTGGTTATTCCCTGTATGTCTCGTTCGATTACTATTCATTAAAAACTCAATTAAATAAGTTTTCAACTACGCCAGATTTTTAAGGTTCCGGATCTTCACAGATCCATCTTACCTGTAAGCTTATTAAGCATTTCAGATATGGATTTATAGCACAAAAGAATTCACATTACACTCGCCCAGCCTTTGCAAAGGTATAGCCATATACACTAATAAAACCATATTCTTTTAGAGTCTTTGCACACTCATTTAAAGTACTGCCTGTTGTGAACACATCATCTACAAGTATAATCGGACATTCTTTATTCAGCTTCTTAGCAATGTTAGTATCAACTTTAAATGCACCTAGTAAATTCTCTCTTCTCTCACTTCCGTTTAACTCTGCCTGTGCATGTAAATCTTTCACTTTTACTAGCAGCTTTACTACTTCAACACTTTCAATATTAACGAGTTCTTTGCATATTACTTCACTTTGATTAAATCCACGTGCTAGCTTTTTCTTTCTAGACAACGGTATTGGTGTAAGAATAGTTAAGTTATTTATATTAGTTATATTGTAAAATTTAATAAATTTTCTCATTAATAATGCGATGAATTCAAAGTTATGATAATTATAGGAATACTTGCCCTGCATAATCAATTCTTTAATTCCTTCGTTATAACTAGTTACAAAAAAATGTCCATCGAGATAAGTTTCAGATTTACACTCATCGTGAATAAAACCTTTTTTTACTTTCGAATTACAAACACAGCAATATGTATTCCAATTAACAAATATTTTATTTCTAATACAGCTAGTACATATGGGCGCTCCTACCCTCTTACATAGTAAGCAGTAGCTGGGGAAAAAAGTATCTATAAGGTTAATTTCCATAATATACTATATTAGTAATTAGTTATAAATCTTAGCATTATGGGTTAAAATTAGAAATATGAAAATACTATCTATAGATTTTGGTACAAAAAGAGTTGGTCTTGCTCTCTCCGACGAAACGGAGACTTTTGCACATAGAATTGATCCAATTGAAAATTATATAGACGAGAAAGAATTAATAATTAAGTTAGCTAAAATTATTGAATTCGAAAAAATTAGTGAAGTTTTAGTTGGCCTTCCATTGGGAGTAGACGAAAAAGAAACAGAGATGTCAAAAAAGATTAGTTCTTTTGTACAATCGCTTAGAAGCATTATAAATTCGAGCGTGAAAACTGTTAACGAAACTTATACAACCAAGATGGCATATTCTAATTTAGGAAGAGCGAAGGGTAAGAAATCAATCGATAGTGAGTCGGCACGTATACTACTCCAAGAGTACTTGGATGATAAAAAATTAAAATTGAAAGAAAATAATAAATAATCTTTAACTAATTTAGCTATATTTTATGGAAAGCAAAATAAAAAAAACTCAGTCAAGATATAAAAGTTGTTTCGTTCTTATTGTTGGATTAATTTTAATTATAGTAGCTGGTGGTTTTGTAGCACTAAATACTTACAATAATGCAATTTACTCTCCTAACTCTACTTCCACAGATACAGTAATATTTAAAGTTGAAGATGGAGACACTCTAAGCTCAGTTTCGAAAACTCTTGAGCAGAAAGGATTAATTAAGAATTCGGAAATCCTTAAACTATACCTTAAGATTAATAATATAGACCCTAAGATTAAGGTAGGTACATACTCTATTCCAAAAGATAAATCTGCCTTAGAGATTATTACGATACTAGAAGATGGAGTATTAAAGCCAGGCATTAGAGTCACTCTTAAAGAAGGACTACGACACGAGCAAATTGCAACGCTAGTTGCTTCAGCACTAGGAACGGATGCGAAGTTTACAGAAACTGAGTTTAATAGTATTTCCGATACACCAGACCTATTTGTGTTTAAGACTGATGTTGCAGAATTTTTAACTCAATACAAACCAACTGGAGTATCACTCGAAGGATTCCTCTACCCAGATACTTACGAATTCTCTACTGATCAAAGCACTCAGCAAATTGTAGAAGTTATGATTGAGAACTTTATTAATAAAGTTAACGCAAATCTCACTTTAAATAACTTAAATCTAAAACAAAGCAATGTCACTACTCTTTACCAAGGTCTTACTCTTGCATCTATAATAGAGAAAGAAGCCAGCAAAACAGACGATAGAGCGGAAATTGCGGGTATTTTTCACAATAGAATTGAGAATGGAATGCTCTTACAATCGGACGCTACGGTTAACTATATAACTGGCAAAAACGACCCTGGAGTTAATGCGGACGACGTACAGATAGATTCACCTTACAACACATATAAATATGTGGGTTTGCCACCTACTCCAATAGATAATCCTAGGATTGAATCTATTGTTGCAGCGCTATATCCAAACAAAACCATCTATTTCTACTTTTTCCATACAGACGACGGTCAAACTTACTTCTCCGAAACTTTCGAAGAACACCAGCAAAAAGCGTGCCAATATAGAGGATGTTAGTGTAGAATATATCTGAAATTAGTTTCAGATTATGCATAATTTAAACCCAAAAGACCTTCCAGAATTGAAGGTAGTAGATATAACTCTTTCTAGAGCAGTAGTAATATTTGCCACTATTGCTATATTCTTTGTACTACCAGTCATTGGCATTAGTTATTTACAGTCTCATCCTGTAGACCTATTTCCTGCTCAAACTCAAACTGAGACTACTGCAGTCCAAGCAACTCCAGAACCACAAGTTGCTGGTGCGAGTACAGAAGCCTCTCCCTCTACTAATGTATTAGGGATAGATATGGGTTCGGAGCAAGGATTATTACTTACAATTGGAGTAATACTAGTAGGAATATCCCTTGTGATAGTTATGTTTCTTGCTGTAGAGAACGCAAAGAAACGTTAAAATTCGGCGCTAGGATCGTAGATTGGACTGGCACTTTCTCCAGTGTTTAAGTCTAAAGTTATTCCAATAGAACCTTCTAGCATTTGACCCAGTTCAAACGTACCCATGATTTCTTGATAATTTCCCTGCTTAACTTCAACATTTACATCCTGTGTTCTACCATCAGCGAAGTAGATTTTGACATGTCCGGTAAACTTTCTTCGCAGCTCTCTAAAATAAGCCGGTGAATTGGGTAAAAGCAGACCTAGAATAGGTCTCTCGCTTGGAACATCTGGTCTTTTTATCAGACTAATTGGAATTTTTATTTCATTCACTGATTTTATTTTATCTCTCAAGTGAATATCTACATCGAAAGTAGTTGGCATTTCCACTCCCTTCCATTTTTTATGAACTAAATCCGTTCTCCAGTAATTACAACTGAGGTCAGTTTTTTTTGAGAAAATGGTATATACTTTTCTATGAAACTCTTCCTCATCCTCTGCTTCTGCCTTTGCTATTTCAGAATCACGACTGTCTCTGGCATGAATTAGCCTTATGAAATTGTCTCTTTCCCCTTTTAACTTGTAAAATAAACTCTCTACAGACTCATATGGGATCCTATAAAAACTTATCTGTTGTGGTTGATTAAACTGTCCTCCGTTCATTTTCTTATATTAATTTACTAATATAGAATTATAGCAGGAGAATGTTGTTTCGTCAATATGGAAAGGGTTATCCGTGATTCTATTGAGAATGCAAAGAAGCGTTAACCTTCTTTTGGTTTAGTTACTTCTAGCTGCCTTCTTGGAGCTTCTATATGCCCTACAATGGAGTTTGCCTGAGACAATAACATCCTTCCAAATGCAGCAAACAAAGAGTCATCCAATCTAGTTAAATACAGTGCTGCTCTAGCAAAAAGCTGTATGTTTTCTGGTTTTTGCAGGTAAATTTCTGGTAATTGATCTAATCCCGGTGCAAACATCTGTACTTGATCTGCGAAAGATTTGGTCTCTACTACTACTTCATTTCCAGGGTCGGTAATCTGTAAGTTCATTTGTATCCCTAACTCCTGTCCATAAGCATTAATGTAGTATTGCATAATTCTTCTCTTCTCAAAGTCAAAAGAACCTTCAGTATCTTGCATATCGAGAAGAAAATTCGAATAAATAGTCTTAAGTTCTGCTTCTAAGAATGGATACTTTTCGTAATTAAATAAAGTCGATTTAATAAGCTTTATTTGTTCGTGAATCTTCATAAGCAGATAGAGCCTATTACCCCTATCCATATTAAGATTAAAAGTGGAGTCTTCTTTGTTTTGTACTGCAGTATTAAGCAAAATCTTCATACTTAGCTCAGCTCGTTTAGATGGATCAAATTCTTGTGTTTTTTCGTCTGGACTTCCTGCAGTATCGAGTCCCTTCCATTCTCTTGTAGGTCTAGTTATAACATCTGGGTCGTCTTCAATAATATCTGACCGCTCTCTATATACTGCTACCATTTGTTTAAATTTAAAAATCTATAATAGTTCATTTTATATGGCGACAAATCCTATGTCAACAGTTTTAGGAGTCAAAGTTAAAATTACATTCTGCTATAATACTGAATATGAAGATCACATCTATACATCCAATAAAAAAATCAAAAGTAGCTTTACCTATTTATTTAGAATCTATTAAGGCAGGCTTCCCTTCTCCAGCTGATGACTTTATTGATAAGAAGTTAGACCTAAACGACTTGTTAATTAAACATCCCGTTGCTACATTCTTTGTAAGGGTTGCGGGAGATTCTATGATTGGTGCTGGTATTCACTCAGGAGATATATTAGTTGTAGATCGAGCCTTGGAGGCCGTAAACAACAACATTGTAGTCGCAGTGATAAATGGGGAGTTAACAGTTAAAAGACTTCGGACAACGAAGGGTAAAGTAGTTTTAATGCCGGAAAATACAAACTACAAACCGATTGAAATTAAAGAGGATGATAACTTCTCTATTTGGGGGGTTGTTACAACTGTAATACACAGGGTTTAACTTTCAACAGTAATCTTTAACATTTTGTAAATATTTTTAATCTTTTTATTATAATCAGTACCGTTCTTTAACCCTAGGATTACACTGTGTAAATGACAATGGAATCTCTGATCATGGACGTTTATAATCTCACCGAACTCAATATCACCAATCTCAAGACGCATCTCTCCAGTCAATCTATCCAGTCTTATTCTTATTTGCGGATTCCCATTGTTATTGATTGAAATAATTCGCTCCTTATTATCAAACCAAGTGAAGCCTAGTTCGAACAAAGTATTTACAAACCTATCGATGTGAAGCAAATTGCTTGTATGGGGTATACTATTAAAGACTTCTGGTCTTATAAAATTAGGCATTAGATACTGTTTACATTTATTAGTAACAGGATTTTAACAGAACAGAAAGATATTTTTAACTATCTTTCAAGTTCTTGAAGTTTTTGCTGAATATAAGGTTCCTGCCAGCTGTTTAATGCAGTCTGAAGATCTACCTTAGCTTTCTCTTTATCCCCCTCCTGGAGGTCTTTAATCGCTAAATTATAGTATGTTCTAGCCTGTGTTTTGGGAACTCCAATTGTATAGAAGTAAAGCATATATGCTCCAGCAGAAATTCCAGCTACGATGGCTACAATAACAGAAGTTTTAAGGAATCTTTTAGCTCTCATCGCTCTCCGAGTTACCTAGATAGTTAGTCTTATAGATGTCTAGAAGTGTTACAAAAAGCACTACTACCAATGGTCCATAAAGGATTCCAAAGAATCCGAACAGTCCAATTCCACCGATTACACTTAAGATTGTTATCAATGGGTGAATATTAACTTGTCCCTTAATTAACTTTGGTCTTAAGAAAGAATCTACAACGTTTATTATTATTGCACTGTAAATAATTAAGAATATTCCAGCTAAAACATTTCCTGGTGTTTGATTTACAATGCCTTGGACAATCATTATTATTCCAACAGGTGCCCAAACTAATCCGGATCCAATTGGTATTACAGATAATATCAACATTATTATCCAAAGCAATACTGGAGCTCCTACTCCCATAAAGATCATTGGGATTATTACCGCAGTCGCTTGTGCAATAGCTACAACAAATGTTCCATTGATAGTACCTTTAAGAGTATTAATAAACTTACTGTAGATTAAATCGTCATATTTAGAATCTAATGGTGAGAATCTGGCAAATATACTTGGAAGATTTTCGTATGCTGGGAACATGTAGATTAAACATAGGATTAGAATGAATATTGCGAATATTAATCCTCCTCCAAAACTAATTATGTCTCTAAGGATTGGAAGTATTTGGTTAACAACAGTATTCGATTGATTAATATTAGCGATAACTGTTTGTAGGTCTATCTTAGACAAGTTTGATGTTAAGTTATTAATAGCTAACACTGCTTGATCAATTGAGTCTTTAAATCCTCTCAATCCTTCAAGATTGTCTAGAATTTTTGTTGTACTAATTACATTTTGAATCTCGTTTATTGTTAAAGTGACAATTAATGCTATTGGGACAACGATTAGAACAATTACTAGGATTATAGAAAGTGATGTTGCCAATCCATTGCTTTTAGTATGTTTTTTAATGAATGCATATACTGGATGGAAGAGCTGAACTAAGATTAAACTTAGTATTACGATGTTTATATAAGGTGAAAAAACGTTTATGGTTAAGACAGTAATCACTATTAGAATAAGCAGAAGCATTAAATCTTTAGCTCTTAAGTTACTAATTAGCTTCATATTGTGAGGGATGTAAGAATTGAAAATACTAAATAAGCATAGCATTTTACGAATAATTATTACAAGAAATAACTGCTCTACTAGCTTGAAATTTTGCGTTCTATTGGTATAATCAACACGCATTCCTCCTTAGCTCAATGGTAGAGCATTCGACTGTTAATCGAAGTGTTGAAGGTTCGAGTCCTTCAGGGGGAGTTTTTTTATGCAGCAAATAACATCTCCCCAATTATAGGCACCTCTTCTCCCGAAGGATAAGTTGTTGCTGTCCTCCCTTCGTAGATTTCTGATATTGCTGAATTATAGGCTACAGTAAATATACTCACATTATTTTCAGGAACATTGTTTTCACCTATAAATTGCTGCAAAAGATCTAAAGAAGCCAACAAAAGAACATCAGCATCTATGGCACCTATTGGTACTTCAAGCATAACCTTAACTATAAAGTATCGTAGAAGGTTAAATGTGATATCTTCAATTGTCTGCTCTCCTGGCATTAGCAAAGCAAGCATAGAATAAGATCCATAGTGATGAATAAACGTTTCTGAAATAGCTTCTTTCGCCTGCGGGTCTGAAGCAACTGGATTTGAGACAATGCTATTTTTAAATCTTCTTTCAGTTATACCTGCAGTCCCTAAAAGATTTCTATAATTCTGCACAGAATTTTTCACTGTTTCTAGATATGGATCGACTTCTAAATTCAATAATCCTTCGGGCCTAAGATCGTTCATATTAGAGCAATAAAAAGTTATTACTAATTAGCTTATATTAAAGTATTTTAGTAGTAAAGGTTCGTTTGGATTTGGCATCCAGCAGACGATATGGTAGATTAAGTTGTTTTAGTATTTTTGTAAATTCAAATGCTCCAATTACTTAGTAAGATCTTTCGAAAGCGGTTACTCTCCGGAATTATACTTACTGTTATTTCGTTTGGTGGCTTCTTAATAGATATAAAAGACCATACTCTATTTACTTCAATCTTTTTTGGCGGAGCTTTCTATCTTGGCTTTATGTTTATTGCAGATTGGATAACAATCAGGTTTGCGGGCATTTCAATAATAAGTTCTATCTACTCTAACCAAAAACATAAACTGAGATTTACAATTGCAACGCTTGTTGGCGGAGCTTTGTTTGGCTTCATGGCAGCAGATATCTCTGGTTTTTTTTACTTCCCCTACTGGAGTTATTCAGACTATGTAATCATAGGATTTATTCTTGGTGGATGGACCTTCTATTTCTTAACAGTAATTATTCCTTACGAAGCTACTAAGGTTTTGCTCGATAAATACTTTCCTTTTAAAAAAGATATTCGTAGGTATTTCAAATGGGAAAAATATGCTTACCTTGTTTTTAAGTATGTATCTGTAATCCTTTTCTCTGCAGTAATACTACATGTTCTTATAGATACTAACTTTCTTTCAACATTTACTTTTAATCAGCAAATCGCCAAAGCTCCTCTAGTAACCCATCCATATCTAACCTCTTTCGCTTTCTTTGCAAGCATAGTGTTCTTTTGTGAATATATTGAGTATGAGAGGAAGAAGAGCTCTTTATTTAAAGATATTATCCATGGGTACTGGAATCCTTTAATCGCTCTACTAATAATTGGCTTTTTAATGGGGTTAACCAACGAAGTTCAAAACCTTGGAGTATTCCTTTGGAGATACAACAATATGCCCTTTGCAGATATTCAAATATTCACAATTCCGTTAATAGTGATAATAAGTTGGCCTACACATATCCTCGCAATCCTAGAAGTATGGAGAGCATTTGGAGATAAAGACTCTAAGATTGCTTTTGATATAACAGATCCAATCAAGAAGAATATTTAATATATTTCACTATGAATAAACTATATCGATTCAGTCCCATCAAAGATGAAAAGACTTTTAAAGAAGCCTTATCTTACATCACTACTCAACTCGAATCCCTTTCCAAAGAACTATTCCAAGAAGCTTTACCTATAAACACTGTTAAGATATTTCCACACTACTTAGATGAGTATGACTATCTATATAAATTAGTGAAAGACTTAGGACCAAAAGCATCATTTAGCTCAGACACTAGTTACTATGCAGAAGTTGACCAAATGGTAGGAGGTTACAATATTAAATACATTGGTGTTCGTATAGTAGATCCTTATAGGCTACAAGTTGGATGTGGTGACTATGAGATTGAGAATTTTAAAGAATTTAGAGAGAAGCATTCGAATGAATCTAAGTTTGTCCGAGACTTTAGAGGCGAAGATATGATAGAAATTTGGCACCCAGATTATGATGTCCTTGGTTATATAGTCCCACCACTATAGGTAACAAAATTACCTTCTTATTGAAGATCCCATATACCACGATCATAGTTCAAGTGTATATACGAACTGAATTAGTTGTATAATTTAGCTTATGAGAGATAAGAATAAAACAAATTTGAATGGGCTAGCTTCTTTAGGAGCTGTAGCAATAGGTGCATTCGCACTTGGAGCTTTTGCAGTAGGTATTTTATTTATTGGAATTATAAAGATTGGAAAGTTATCTATTGGAAGTGGTAAGTTTAAGAAGCTAGAAATTGAAGAACTAAAAATAAAGAAGATTACCCGAGTTTAACTAGATCCTTACCTTTAACAATTCCTCCCACTCTGTCGTGAAACGACTACTTATCTTATTCTTTCGACCTCGCCAACTTTGTTTTATACCAGTCGCTGCGATCTTAACAACCTCTCTTCCCCACTCATTATTTACCTTATCTAAAGCTTCCATTAAGCCTACTCTCTCCTCTTCATTTTGCTTATTGTCTAAAGTCATTTGAGCGAAGCCGAGTTTTGGAATAATCCCAGTGAGAAGAACTCCTGCTTTCCTGTATTTAAGATTTGGCTGGTACAACTGTCTTAATGTCGTCTTAGCAGCCTTAATTAACGTCGGAGTGTAGTCGGATGGAGCGTCTAAAGTAGCACCTAGGAAGTCGAACTTATACTTCTTCTCTTCTTGGTCTATGTCTCCAGCCGACTTGATGCTCACGCCTACATAGCTAGCCATAGAACCTTGCCCTCTAAGCTTCTCCCCTGCAATAGACATAAAGGTTGCCACCGCTTCTTCCAGCTCTTCCAGAGTAACAACATTTTTTCCAAATGACCTAGAGCTGATAATACTTTTTCTAACCACATGATGGTCCATCTCTACACAATTAACATTGTTAATTTCCAAATGAGTCCTCTCCCCTCCTACACCAAGTTTGGACTTAACCAGAAGTCTATCCATCTTTTTAAAGTCGTACACGCTGTAAACACCGTTATAATTCAATTTTAAAGCATACTTTCTACCTATTCCCCAGATATCTCCAACATCAATCTTGGAAAGTAACTCCTTGTTCTCTTGTTCTGCATGTATCCAAAATACTCCATCAGTTGCTATATAGTTCTTCTTGGCAATCTTATTTCCAAGCTTAGCAAGAGTCTTTGTCTCAGAAAGACCTATTGATGTTGGTATTCCTACTTCCTTCTGAACCCTTTTTACAATCTTCCTGCAGTACTCTTCAACATCGTCAGTTTTAATATGAGTTAAATTTAAGAAAGCTTCATCTATCGAGTACACCTCAACATCCTGTGAGTACTCTTTTAGAATAGTCATTACTCTGTGAGAAATGTCGCCGTAAAGAGTAAAGTTAGACGAGAATACAAACACGTCGTGCCTATCAATTAGATTCTGAGACATGTGAACAGGACCACCCATAGGGATTCCTAAGGCCTTAGCCTCATTAGATCGCGCAATAATACAGCCATCATTATTGGATAGGATTACTACTGGCTTTCCACCAAGTTTAGGATTAAAAATCCTTTCGCAGGAAGCATAGAAGTTATTGCAGTCAACGAGCGCGTAAAGCTTTTTCATACCTAAATTTTAGCAGACTAGGCTTAATAATTTCTAGAAAGCAAAGCTTCTTTTTATCAGTTGGTGTTCAGTAGGCCAATCTCCACCCTCCAGTTTACTAACTTGTTCTATTAATTCCTCATAACTAAAGGTATGAATAATATTTACTGATCTATCGAATGGATTACCATCCAGGCAAGGGGTTCTTAAGTTAAGATTAAAGATATTCGCTACAGAAAAGTAGTAATAATGCCCTAGAACATAAGCAACATTGCCGTGGTGATTTCGAAAATACTTTGTAGGCCCAAAGTTATTTGTTGTCATTATATAAGCATCACCTTCGAAAGTAGGTTGAGATTGAAGATATGTTAATGCAGCCTGACTAACTTTATTGCAGAATGCTGAGACCTGAAAATGATGTGAAAGCATCTCTACTGCTCTTTCAATATTTTCACCTTCTAAAGGAATAAGGCTGTTGATTTCAAGGAATATTTTTAAATCATAGTATGTGAATTTTTCACTACCTAAGTTTCTAAATGCTGTAGCAATCCTGAGTCTCCGATTCTCTAGCATAATCATTGCATCAATAGCACCAACTGCTCTTTCGTATGCATTCACTTCATTCTGTTCGGACACATGTTCGAAGGCATATATCATCGCATTTCGGATGTGATCTAAACCAGGATAAGCATTTAGATGCTCTTGATTACGTATTGAAAGTACTTCACTCATTTGTAGACTGATGGATCAGCGAAATCTTTCTCATGTTCTCTTGGTTTTGCTAGAAATTGATGTTTAATCGCACAGCTATAGACCTCTGTTTGATTTCCAACAGCTTTTGCCCAAGCCAATGTACCGTTTACATATTCACAGTAGACACAATCGATCTTTTGCCATAAAGTTAACTTCTTTAAATTCCATCTTTCAAAAGAGACATAGTCTTTTCTATTTATTTTAGGGATTTCGTTTATAGGGAAATAGATTGCTTGATAAATTCTAGTCCAAATATCCAATATGAACACTGGAATAATCATTGAGTAAATAAGCAAACCAGCAATTGGCATTAGTAAAGGGTTATACTTAACCTTCTTACCTTTCTGAATAATCATTGCTGGAGATTTTTCGTAGTAGCCTGCCATATTAGTTAGCCAAGAAAAAATACTCGGCAGCACCTCTCTTTTGCTTTCCCTCTAATTGAATTTCTATCAAATCCAAAACCCCATTTTCTAAAACAAGATATAGATTTTTACCGGCTCTCATTATGAATGGATAACCCTCATGAATATTTAGTTTTAAGAAGTCTTCAACGTTCTTACTCAATAGCTCATCATACCTTGCTTTATATATCTTTAAAGTCTTTCCATCTGGAAGTTTAATCCAAGCTATTGGCCACGGGTAAAATGCTCTAATCATTCTCTCTGCTTTCTTAATATCGGTATCAAATTTAACTTCTGCATTTTCTCTAGCAAGATCTTCTTTACTACAGTAAGTTGCTTTCGAATTATCTTGGACAATTGGAGCCTCTCTTCTCTCAACCCAATCCTTAATATCCTTTTCTATTGTTGCTGCAGCTAGATTCGCTAGCTTCTTCATCAGGTCTTCCGAATTATCTTTTCCACCAATAGCTATTTTATGAAGAGCAATCATATCTCCCTCATCTAACTTCTCTGCCATAAGCTGAAGAGTTACACCTGTCTCAGCAAACCCATTAAGGATTGCCATTGGGACTGGAACTGCTCCTCTAAGTAATGGTAATAAAGAACCATGAAGGTTTAAGCAACCATATCTAGGGAACTGAAGCATGTTATTTGGAATCATCTGTCCGTAAGAAGCAACGATTATTAAATCTGGTTGGTACTTTTCTAATAGTTCTTCTGATATTTCTCTAATCTTAGCTGGCTTTAGTAAATTTGCACCAATACTTTCTGCATATTGTCCCAAAGGAGTTGCTTCTAAAATCTGTTTTCTCCCAGCTGGTTTATCTGGCTGTGTAATAACAGCAGCAAGATCTATGAAGTCCACTTTTAGAAGCTTCTCCAAGGTTGGCGATGCAAATTCTCCAGATCCTATAAAAATTGTTTTTAGTTTATCCATTTGGTTTGTTTTATAATGCTACCAATGGATTATAGTTCCAAATTCTTTCAAAATCTACAGTTTAAAATGGATTGGTTACTCGGAGAGGACGATCCTCCGTATGGACCTGAGTTCGAAGATGAAGATGACCGTGATAGATATTTCCAAGATTTCACCTGTTATGATGATTGGCTGGAGAAATATAACTGTAGGGACTCTCTACAAATAAGAATAGAATACTTCACTTTTATCTTATCCTGGATGCAGGATAAGAACTCGCCAGAGTATTTTGGATACTTTCTAAGAGACAAACATTTCGAAATATTAAGAGAAGTAACTAAATATATAGCCGATGAGATTGGGCTACAATCAATAGATCCCTATGGTGTTTTTAATGACTTCCTTATCTCCGCTCATGCTGAAGATGACGAAAGTTTAAGACAGTTGAGATACGACTCATATAATAATATGCTGGCAAATTACTTCAACAACAGAGAGGACCTCAACGACTTCTTTATATCTGGAATTTACAGTATGTTTGACTACGTACACCATATTGCTGAAATGTAGCTTCTATAAGCAATTTCCTTGCTCTGCTGGACATTTAAAGGTAAAATCATTTTGAATTTATCTGATTAAAAATTCATATATGTACAACAAGCCAAACCCCAAGCAAAAGTTTTACGACCTCGAGCAACAAATTCTAAAGTTCTGGAAAGAAAATGACATTCTAAACAAATCCATTAACAACAGACCTGACGATAAACAAAGAACATTCTACGACGGACCAATCACTGCAAACGGCATGCCTCATCATGGACATATGCTTACTTTCGCAATGAAAGACATAATTCCAAGATACTGGACTATGAAAGGTTATAAAGTAGACAGAAGCTTAGGCTGGGACTGCCAAGGTATTCCAGTTGAGTATGAGATGGAGAAAAAGCTAGGATTTAAAGAAAAGAAAGACATAGAAAAATTTGGAGTCGCAAAGTTTAACCAGCTTTGTAGAGAATCTGTACTTGAATTTAAAGACAAGATTGTTGAGCTAGAAGAGAAAATGGGTAGACTTACAAATACAGATGAAGAGTACTTCACTATGGACTCTCAGTATATTGAAAGCGTTTGGTCATCTCTAAAACAAATTTACGACAAAGGATTACTATACGAAGGATTTAAAGTTGTGCCTTACTCTACTAGAGCTGGTACTACTCTATCCAACGCAGAAGTTGCACTAGGTGGTTACAAGAAAATTACGGATCCAGCAATCACTGTGGAATTTCCTTTAGTTGGAGATGAGAAAACAGTTCTATTAGCCTGGACTACTACTCCATGGACAATTCCTGGTAACTTAGGATTAGCTGTTGGAAGTAAAATTAAATATGTAAAAGTAAAAGTTGAAGGAGTTGATAAGAGCTACGTTGTTGCAAAAGATTTAGTTGAAAGTGTATTTAAAGGAAAGACTTACGAAGTTACAGGTGATGTTAGTGTAAAAGACTTAGTAGGAAAAGACTTTAAACCACCTTTTGATTATTACAAAGACAGAAAGAATGCACATAAAATATATGAGGGAGGCCACGTAACTACAGAATCTGGAACAGGGATAGTTCATTTGGCTCCTTACGGAGCTGAGGATAATGACATATTCACTAAAGTTGGAATAGAAAGCTTCGATTACCTAAACGACCAAGGAGACTTTACAGATGCAATACCAGAGTACGCTGGAAAGTTCTACAAGCAAGCAAATCCGATGATTGTTCAAGATCTTACTACAAAAGGAGTACTATTTGACAACAGCGAATACGAGCACGATATGCCAATGTGCTGGAGAACCAATACACCATTGATATACAAGCCAATCAAGTCTTGGTACATAGCTATGAGTACTCTAAGAAAACAGCTTGTTGATAACAACAATAAAATAAACTGGATGCCTAAACATGTTAAAGAAGGAAGATTCGGAAATTGGTTAGCAGAAATAAAAGACTGGGGAATATCTAGGACAAGATACTGGGGTACTCCTCTACCAATCTGGAAAGGAGATAAGGGAAATATAATAATGATGGGATCTTTTGCAGATGTAGAGAAATACACTGGAAAGAAAGTCGACGATCCACATAAGCCTTATATAGATGAGTTTAATTTTGAATGGGAAGGAGAGAACTATAAAAGAATTCCTGATGTTATAGACGTTTGGTACGACTCTGGAGCAATGCCTTTCGCTAGATTACACTACCCTTTTGAGAATGAAGATAAGTTCCGAAATAAATTTCCTGCTCAATATATTGCAGAAAGCGTAGACCAGACAAGAGGATGGTTCTATTCTCTACATGCAATTGCTACTGCGCTATTTGATGGACCAGCATTTGAAAATGTTGTTATGAGTGGATTTGTTCTTGACGATAAAGGAGTAAAACTAAGTAAGAGTAAAGGAAATTACACTTCACCAGACTCAATGATAGAAGAGTTCGGAGCAGATGCAATTAGACTAAACTTCTTCTCTACTCCAATATGTGCAGGAGAAGACACTACAATTACACCAAAAACTTTAAAGATATTGACTCAAGATTTTATACTTCCAATCTGGAATATATTTTCTTATTTAACAACTTACGCAAACATATACGAATGGCACCCAACAGAAGAACTTGCATATAACGGCAGAAATGTAACAGCAGATACTCATCCATGGGATCATATACCTTTTGATAATATGACCAACAATCTAGATGCTTGGATGATTTTAAAATTACAACAATCCATAAAGGAAGTCACAGAAGCGTTAGATACATACGAAATACAGAAAGCAACAAAATCTATAAGAGACTTATTCGACAGTATTTCTAAGTGGTATATAAGATCTAATAGAGAAAGATTTGCAGAGGGAGACCCATCAGCAATAAACGTTTTGTACTATGTATTTGTTGAGGCATTAAAACTTCTATCACCTCTTGCACCGTTTATATCTGAATATATATACAGAGAACTTGTCGTTACAGAGATTGACTCATTACCAGAATCAATACACTTGAATGACTTTCCAGTATTCGATAAAGCATTTATGGAAGCTTACTCTGCTTTAGATTATGAAATGGAATTTGCAAGAAAGATAACAGAAATGGGTCACGAGTTAAGAGTTTCTAATGGCTTAAAAGTTAGACAACCATTAACAAAGCTTGTTGTTCAGACAGATAACGATAAAGTTGCTGTTGTAAATGATTGGATGAGAAGTCTTTTAATGAAAGAACTTAATGTTCTATCTGTTGAAGATACTATAAAGTTGAAGGAAAGCCCCACCCTTAAAGTTTCCGAGGAGACTAACTTAAAAGTTAAAGTAGGATTAGATCTAGAAATTACAGATGAATTAAAGGAAAAGGGAATGGTTAGAGAAATCTCTAGACAAATACAAGCAACAAGAAAATCTTTAAATTTCGAAATGGGTGATAAAGTAAAGATTCTATATTATACTGAAAGTGTTGAATTAAAAGATATTATAGAAAAGAACAAAGAATCAATCTTTGATGCTACAAACACCGTTTCTTTA
>JBLGEO010000089.1:0-9803 GCA_047445235.1 Candidatus Dojkabacteria bacterium
GTTGTTCTCTCGCAAAGTTCACCAGCTTTACATTTTGCATCTCCACAAACTAACACTGGTGGTGGTGGTGGCGGTGGCGGTGGTGTACATGCTCCACCATTAACTCTCGAGCCTCCTCCATCTGAGCAGTCTACCTGAGCACATCCTCCGCAAGCTGCAGTAACATGAATTGACTGGCCTTTACCTATTGTTTGAGGTCCACTTTTATTGCTGCTGCAAGTAGCATCAGCTGATCCGCTATAAGTAAAGCAAGTTAAACTCTTTCCATTACAAGCATCTACATTTGGTATTGTTACCGATCCTCCTCCGTACTGAACAGTACATGTTGTAGAACCTGGAGGTGGTTCTGTTGAACCACATGGCTTATTACCTTCTTGACACTGATTATTTGCAGAACACCATGACTCCCCTTTATCGGTTCTACATCCATGTTCATCTATTGTACCTTCAACATTAACAGTTTGTTGACCTAATCTAGTTGCAATAATAATTGAAACAATTCCAAGGATTAAAGTAAGAATAAGTAAAATTGCGATAGCAATATTTCGCGGAGTGAAATTGAATTTCATAATTTTTTTTATAAGATACTACGGACTAAAGTCCGCTGTATCTTGTTGCAGCGGAACTTTGTCCTTTTTTAAAATAGCAATAAATATATTTACTCTAACATCCTATTAAAACTTTGAAACTAATGCAAGAGAAATAATGTAATTTCTTGTTTGGGAAAGAGAAAGACGAGCCTAGAAAGCTGATGCCAGAATATAATGGCAATTACTTATTTTCGTCCAAATACTTTTTTGAAAGCCTCAATAGATCTAGCTTTTTATTTAGAGCGGGGTCTTCTACAACAATATCTAAAAGGTGCTTAAGTACTTCACCAAGTTTTGGGCCTTCAATATTAAAGTTAGATTTCAAATCATTACCATTAATATCTAAATCCGTGATCTTTAAAGCCATATCTTTAGAAATTACACTCGAAACTCTTTCTGAAAGTACATCCAATTCCTTGGGATTGAAGTCATTCTTCCCATTAGATGTTGCGTCAGCTATTCTAAGTTTCATCAGGTCGTTTAATGCATCTACACCTCCAACATTCTGAATTAATCTTCTGATTGCACCGTCAGTCCAACCTAGGTTTTCTTTATTTCCAAGTTCTCCATCTACTAAATTGTTAGTCTTTCTCCAATCAGCACTTGGGTAGTAGAACATATGCCATCTTACAAGTTTTACAGTGTTCTCAATTTCGGCATTAGAAAACTTAAGTCTCTTCATAATTTCTTCAGTCATTTCTGCACCTTTAACATCATGACCATAAAAGTGAATTCCGCTCTCGTCTTCCGTTCTTGTTCTCGGTTTACCTACATCGTGAAATAGTGCTGCCAACTTTATTGAGTCCTCAGCATAGTCACAAGACTTAAGTGAGTGTTCAAAAACGTCTTGGTCATGAAATTTAGGCTGTACAATATCAATACCTTCTAAAAGTTCAGGTATAAAAATCTTAAGAATTCCAGATTCTGCTAAAAGCATTAAACCAACTGATGGTTTTGGAGATTTTAATAAAATTTTCATTAATTCTTCTCTAAATCTCTCAACTGAGACAAGCTTTGTAATATGATTAGTTTCTTTTATTGCTTCGAAAGTTTTTTCTTCAATTTTGAAATCCAATTGAGATGCAAGTCTACAAGCTCTTACCGCTCTTAGTCCATCTTCAGACAATCTTTCGAACGGATCTCTTACTGCTCTTATATTTTTTTCTTCGAGATCTTCTAATCCATTATATGGATCTACTACTAGTTCCTTTATATTTGGAATATCTTCGTCGAGTCTCTGAATATTTAATGCAATAGCGTTTATAGTAAAGTCTCTTCTAGATAAATCTTCTTCTATTGTTTTAGAAAACTCAACTTTGGATGGCCATCTTCCGCCTACATAGTCTGCTTCGCTCCTATAAGTTGTAAGCTGTACATCAAATCGTTCACCATTTTCATCTTCAGTAACAACAGTGATTGTTCCGAATTTTGCACCAGTAGGAATTGATTTTGAAAAAATCTTTGTAATCTCTTCTGGGTAAGCATTTGTAGCAATGTCAAAATCTTGAGGAGTCTTTCCAAGAAAAATATCTCTAATACTTCCACCAACAAGAAATGCCTCAAAATTATTCTTTTGAAGCTGCTCAGCAATATCTAAAATGTATTTTGGAATAAGTCTTAGGAACTCTTCCTTACTTAGTTGAACCATAGAGTTGATATAACTTTAGAAGTTTATCATAAAATTTGGTTGCGAGTTACTGGTTGAGAGTTACTAGTTGAATACCGAAATTCAACTCGCTACTCGAAACTCAAAACCAGTAACTTGTCTAACTGCCACTCAAACCTGCCCGACTGCGCTGTCAGGCGGGCAATAGTGCCACTCTGTTAATGTGGACTGCCAAATAAATAGTACAGGTGGTGTTATCTAATATATCTCTTGATTGAGAACCAAGTACTAGATGCTCCCAGAAGGAATCCAGAAAATGCTATTGAACCAATAACTGCAATCCATCCAAGCGGGCTGATTACAGGCCAAGGTAATCTTGCAAAGTTTTCGAAAAAGAATTGTGAAATTACAGGCTGAATATTAAATACAAATAACAATACGAGCGTGCTTCCAATAAGGAGCGTAGATATTAATGCGCCAATTACACCATAAAAACCTCCTTCTAAAATATATGGAGATCTAATGAATAGTAAGCTTCCTCCAACTAACTGCATAACTCCAATTTCTTCAATCTGATTGTAGAGTCTAAATTCTACAGTCATAAATGTGAAGAAAAATATAACTACAAACAGTAAGCCTATGATAATAATTCCAGCAATTCTTAAAAAAGATAGAACAACTCTAAGTTTCTCTAAGCTTTCACTATCAACTCTTAAAGTAATAGGTGGTGATGAAGGGTCGGATGCATATTTATATGTTGTAGGTGCGGTTGGATTATCTGTATTATTAATTACTAATGTCGAATTAGCCTCTTGAACATCTTTTTGAATTACTTTCTGCAAGTCTGCTAGATCTGATAAGGAATAAATCTGGATATCAATACTTGAAGGTAATTTTCCGGAAATGAATTGGTTAGTTTTTAATGCATCGAACTGAACTGGCTGTACTTTAGAAGAGTAATCTCCGTAAATCTTGTAAGCTTCTTCTTCTGAAGTAAATCCTAAACTTTTTATTGTTGGGATATCTTTCCACTTGTCTTTAAGATTATTAATAACTTGAGTATCCATACCAACATCAAAAAATACCAACACGTTACTTCTTGATTCAATGTACTGAATCCAAAGGTTAGAGAAATATGCTAGTCCTGCAAATATACATGCAACTAAGAAAGCTAATGTCATGACACTTAAAGAGCCCCAGCCAGCAAAACCACTTCGTTGAATTTGTTTTTTTGTATTTGTTAGTATTCTTGAAAACATTGTATTTTAGTTTATCAGAAGTATGTCTTAGTAGCAATTTGTCATTATTTTTTTTATTGAATTTTCATTCCTATCAAATGCTTTCAGGTATTCAGTTTCTACTTTCCTAAATGTTTCTGCGTTGTTATTAATGTAATCTTCAAAATGATCACCTTTTGTATCATTTCTCCATTCTTTAAATGTCTTCTCATTAATTTTAATATAAGCTTCTATTGCCAATTCTGTTCCTTCTATCTGATGTTTTTTAAAAAGACTCCAAGCTCTTTGTTGATATTTCATAAATAATGATAAAGTATCTAAATGATTTTTAAAAACTGGACTTTGACCCTTCTCTTTTGAATATTTTATGGAAGCCCAAACATAAGAATCTGTAAGCAGAGTATCGTGGGAAGCTTTATCGCCAGTTGAAAGAATTAGGTCAAATTGTGGCACATTGTCAGTACCTATCCAGTTATCATGTGACAAAATTGCACCTTTTATTTTAGATGTTAGATCAGGATCAATATTATTTTCTAGAAAAAGTTTTTCTGTAATTTCAGCACCTTTTGTCTGATCCTCCTCACCTCCTTTATCTTCGACTGGTCTGTATATATCGTGAAATAATCCACCAATAAAAAGATCTTCTGGTTTTTCGTAATTATTTCTTTGGCCAAGCTGGTAAGAATATACTGCTACTTTAAGTACATGTGAAAAACCATGTCCTAAACTTGTGGGATTAGATTCCCAGTAATTTAATAAAATATCTATATACTTATTTAGATTATATTTTGAAGATATATTTTTAGCCTCAGAAATAAAGTCCATAATTTGTGTGATGAAAAATATTAGATAATTCTAACATTAATATTTGGTTCTTTTGATCTCGACTTTATCTATAACCATATCTGAGGATGTTTCCATTGTATTAACTACAATCTTAGCTACTTCTGCTGGTTCCATAAATTTATCAATACCTCTTTCGTATTTAAAATTTCTAAAAAGTTTTGTTTTCATTCCACCTGGATATATTCCTACTACTCTTACACCAGTTCTTTTCAAGTCAGTTTTTAAACACTCTGTAAATCCATGAACTCCCCATTTAGAAGCAGCATAAACGCTCTGTGATGGTTTAGATTCTAATCCAGAAGTAGATACAATGTTTACTATATAGCTTATCTCCTTCTTTTTAAGAAATGGAAGTGCAAGGCTTGTGTTAAATATTAATCCAGTTAAATTAACGTTTATAACTTTACTAATTTGTTCTAAACTATTTTCTTCAACTAAACCTTCCTCCCAAATTCCTGCGTTATTTATTATTACATCTAAATCTTCGAATTTACTAAAGTAATTTTTTACTTCTTCTTGATTCGCTACATCTGCTAGCTCTATATGGAATTTTTCATTCTGAATTTCAGCTTTTACAGAATCTATTGACTCTTTATTATTTGTATATGTATAAACAATACTTCCTTTCTCTAAAAGAAGTTTAACTAACTCTAGGCCAAGGCCAGATGTACCACCAGTCACTAAAACTTTTTTATTGCTGAGTTCCATAGAAGACTATTTAACTTGGATTCTCTTCTGTATAACGCTTAATTTCTTGTGCTATAACCATAACCTCTTCTGGATCGATTGTAATTTTTTTTGAGAGCCCTTCAGGTCCATCATCAATAATTTCGTCGATATATCTATACCCAGCAGCTTTCAAGTCTTCCATTACAACCTTTGGAAGGTTTAACTTTCGGATTGGGACTTTTTTTAGATTAGATTTAACCTCAACTGGAGCTTCTTCCTCAACTGTTTCTTCTTTTACAGATCTATCTCTTGCCAAATTTAAATTTAACTTAGATTTTTTAACTTCTTTCTTTGGCTTTTCCTCTTTTGTTTCTACATCTACTTCTTTCACTGGAGTCTCTTCAGCAACATCATTTTGAGCTTCTACATTCGAGCTTTGAGATTCTTTCTCCTTATTCTCTTCTTCGTGATTAACATTCAAAGGTCTCTTCATTGGCTTTTTTTCTTCTACTTCTTCGACCTTATTTTCAATCTTGGTTTCTACTTCTGGAACGTCTTCTACTTTTTCTTCAACTTTATTTTCAAATTCTTGGTCCTCTTCTTTTACTTCCACAGGAACATCTTCTTCAAGTGCCAAAACTTCTCCTTCTTTATGTTTTTTTACTGAAAATTTAGAAATTACTTTGCTAAAAAATCCTTTATGTTCTTCTGGAACGTCTTCCATTACATTTCCAACTTCTTGGATTCTCATTTTAGAATCTGCACCTTCTTTATCTTCTAAAACATTTTGAATTGATTCATCGTCAGATTTTGGTAGTTTAACTTGAAATGTTTTTTTCTTAGATCTTTCTTTAACTTCCGCTTTATCTTTATCTACTTTTTCTACCATTTGTTCTTCAAATCCAGAAGTCATTTCGTATTGTCCCTTATTGTCGTCTCTAATAACATTTCCACCATGCATCTGAATAACTCTTTTGTTTAAAGAGTTAACAATATCTGTACCATGTGTGGACATAATTACTGTTGTCCCCCAGTTATTAATTTTACTTAGAATTTGAACAATATCCCACGCACTAGCTGGGTCTAAGTTTCCAGTTGGCTCGTCTGCAATTAAAATTTTAGGATTGTTAGCAATTGCTCTGGCTATCGCAACTCTTTGCTGTTCTCCTCCAGATAACTGCCTAGGAAAGGCTCCCATTCTATGAGAAAGGCCAACAATATCTAATACATATGGGACTGTTTGTTTAATTTCATCGTTAGATTTCCCAGCCGCTTCCATTGCAAAAGAAACATTCTCGTAAGCCGTTTTATCTGGAATTAATTTATAATCTTGAAATATAACTCCAATTTCTCTTCGTAACTTGTAAACCTTAGATCTAGAAATTGAAGTAATGTCTTTATCTTTAAAGTAAACCTTACCGTACGACGGTACTTCGTCCCTAATTAGCATTTTGATTACAGTAGTCTTTCCGCTACCAGATGGACCGATTAAGAAAACGAACTCTCCATCTTCTATTTGAAAAGAGATATCGTTTACAGCAACAATTTTGTTGTCGTATAGCTTAGTTACGTGGTTAAAATGGACCATTGTCATAGTAAAAACTGTTTAAAATCGAGTCACCTTATATAAGATATCATAATTAAAAGGCTCTTGAAAGAAAACCTCATTTCTTATTGGAAATAATACCGAAATAATCTAAACTAATAATGTTATTAAAAATCTACATGGACGATATCGAACGAACGCTAGATGCGTATAAAAAACACCACAGGCTAACAAATTATCTGTCTGCTTCAATGCTGTACCTTAAGGATAATTTTTTACTTGAAGAAGAATTAAAACCAGAACATTTTAAGACGAGAGTTTTAGGACATTGGGGAACTGTTCCAGGTCTAAACTTTATATATGGTGGATTAAATTACATTATAAAGAAAAGACAACAAGAATTATTATTTATTGCTGGACCAGGACATGGAGCTCCTGCTGTTTTATCTAACGTATTTCTTGAAGGTACTTTAGGAGAATTTTATCCAGATTATCAAATTAATAAAGAAGGTTTTGGAAATTTAATTCACGACTTTAGTTGGCCAGGTAAGTTTCCTAGCCATACTTCACCTATGGTTCCAGGTGCTATTGGAGAAGGTGGAGAGTTAGGATACTCACTTGCAATTGCTTCAGGTGCAGTTATGGATAGCCCAGATTTAACAGCAGTCTGTGTAATTGGAGATGGCGAAGCAGAAACAGCAACACTTGCTACAAGCTGGCATTCACCCAAGTTCTTGAATCCTATAAAAGACGGTACAGTTTTACCAATTCTCCATCTGAATGGTTACAAAATTTCAGGTCCAACTATATTTTCTTCTATGTCAGATGAGGAAATAACTTCTTATTTTAATGGATTAGGGTATATGCCTATAATTGTGAATCAATATACTTCTGAAGATATTTATATAGATTTTTTAGAAGCATTGATAACAGCATTTAACGATATCGATGAAATAAAAGCTGGTTGGGCTGAATATGAATTTACTAAAGCTGTTTGGCCGATGATAGTTTTAAAAACAAAGAAAGGCTGGACAGGAATTAAGACTTTTAAAGGAAAAGATATTGAAGATAATAATCTATCTCATGGTATTCCACTAAAAAATCCATCTAAGGATGTGGATGAATTTGAGGCTGTTAAGGAATGGTTAGAATCTTACAATGTTAAGGATTTAGTCGATGATGACTACTCTCTTGTTGATGAAATCTCAAACTTTATTCCAAAAGATAATCTGAGAATGGGTGTAAATAAATACGCATACGGATCTGAATTGATAAAAGAACTTAAGCTACCTCCTTTAGAAGACCATGAACTAAAGAACTTCGCTAGAGATTCAAGACCAGATAGTAGATTAGAAGAGTTAAGTGAGTACTTAAGAGATGTATTCAGACTAAATGGAGATAATACTAATTTTAGGATTTTCTCTCCAGATGAGTCAGAGTCAAATTTAATCGAAGCATTATTTCAAGCTACAGATAGAGTTTATGAGTGGCCAATCAGAGCTCATGATTTACATATTGCAAAAGATGGGAAGATATTGGAAGTGTTAAGTGAAAATTTATTATTTGCTTGGATGCAAGGCTATACAGTCTCAGGTGGACATGGCTTATTGATTTCTTATGAAGCCTTTCTAAATATTGTTTCTAGTCAGTTAGACCAATATATAAAATATATTAAGCAATGGAATGCAGTGTCTTTTAGAAAACCACTTCCAGCATTTAACTTACTATCTACAAGTACGTTATGGAGACAAGAGCATAATGGCTTTACTCATCAGAATCCAACATTAATAAACTCATTGTTAGTTAAACAAACCAAAGACGTTGCAGTTTACTTTCCTGCTGATGTTAATACTTTATTGGTAACTACAGAAAAAGTAATGTTAGAAATGAATAAGGTTAATTTAATAACTGCTTGTAAAAGAGATTTACCTCAATGGTTTAAATTAGACGAGGCAAGAGAACTAGTTAGGAAAGGCTACATGGAAGTGGAATGGGCTGGAACTGGAGGATCTGATGTTACTTTAGTTTCTGCTGGAGACTATCAAACAAACGAGACTATTGAGGCTGCTAAATTACTAAAAAAAATTGTCCCAGAACTTGGATTCAAATATATAAATGTTAATCAGTTAAATCCGTATGGGATTGGATCTGAAAATAACTTAATAAATTCCAAAGATAAATTTAATGAAATATTTGGTAGAAAAAATGGAGTTATCTTTAACTTTCATGGATATCCTGAAGCAATAAAGCAGTTAACATGGGATCTAAATGTTTCGGAGAGATTGAAAATACTAGGCTACATAGAAGAAGGTACCACAACAACACCTTTTGATATGGAAGTAAAAAATAAAGCAAGCAGATACCACGTTTGTATTGAAGCAATCAAGATGGCTTCACATATCAATAAAGCAATTTACGATAAGCAAGGTGAACTAATTAAGTACTTCGAAGATTTGCTAGATAAGCACAGAAAGTATATTATCGAAAACTCTGAAGATATGCCGGAAGTGAGATGAACTGAATACCGAGTTAGCTGAAGTTCAATAAATAAGTTCTATTTTTTATACAAGCTGTATGGAAACAAAAGATATAAAACTGTACACAACTATCAAAGCAAGTCCTCATCAACTATATAACGCATTTATGGACGCAGAAGTGCATAGCAAGTTTACTGGTGCATCTGCAGTTATCGATCCTAAGGTTGGTGGAGAATTTAAAGTTTGGGACGGAAGTTTACATGGTAAAACTTTAGAACTTCAAGATGATAAAAAAATTGTGCAAGAATGGCGGTCTGATGAAGATAATTGGCCAGAAGGAGTTTTTTCTACATTAACACTTGAGTTTAATAATAAATTTGATGGTACTACAGAGATTGTGTTAACCCAAACTGGAGTTCCAGAAGCAGTTGCAAAAGATGTTGAACAGGGTTGGGAAGATTATTACTGGAAGCCTTTAAAAGAATATTTTAAGTAAGAATCTCTTAATTATCCGACTGGTGTTTAACATTGAATAGACTCATCGACCTAGATCTGAGCCTGCTGTATTTTTCCTTATCTGGACTTTTTATGCTTTTACCAATTAATTCTACTCCTAGCCAAGCATCTCCTGGACTCTGAATATTCGAGATATCCTCTAAAGTTAAACCATTTTTCCAAACTTCGAAATCTAAGACAAGGCCTGATTCCGTAACTTGCAACGTTTCCAAGTCAACATAGCCAACTTTTATATAGAAATATAAGTAAAAGAATAATAGCCTTAGGTCCTCGGAATCATAGTCTAAAAACTTATCTATTGCTTTTTCAAAATGA
>JBLGEO010000090.1:0-13530 GCA_047445235.1 Candidatus Dojkabacteria bacterium
GAAAGTATGCTTTAGGTCTAACTACAATTACACAAGATGTTGATGACTTTTTATCTTCCGACTATGGAAGAGCAATTGTAAACAACTCATCAATGCAGATGTTATTAAAACAAGCACCCGCTGCTATAGATAAATTAAAGAAAGTATTCTACTTAACTGACGGAGAAAAATCTTTCTTAATGTCAGCAGGTATTGGTCAAGGTTTATTTTTTGCAGGTGCTAATCATGTAGCTATACAAGTAGTTGCAAGCGAGAATGAACATAATTTAATAACTACAAATCCAAACGAGCTATTGCAACAAAAGACTGATGCAGAAGAAGGTGATCAGCTTGATATATCTACAAGTGCACCTAGTATTTCAGAACAACAGCCTCCTGCTGCTCCAGTAGAACAAATGCAGCCAACAATTCCAACTCCTGTAGTTCAACCAGAGTCTTCTGAGGTGCAACCTTCACCAGCATCACAGCCTAATCAAATTTAATTGTTTGTGGGAAAGTTTTTCTATTTAGAGAATGCTTTTATTTTTATCTCAGCAAGTTTTGATATTGAGTTAAATTTCAAATCTAAATCAAAAGGGAGAATATCATTTACTAATGTAATTTGCTCACCAGGATAGATATTTACTGTAACCTCTTCTTCATTGTTTTTACTTGTTTCTACTAGCATAAGTTGAAGCACTAACGATTCATCCCCAGTGGGTATATTCGTATAGTAAAGATTTGCTAATAATTTATCACCATCTACAATTCGAATTCCATCTGAATTACTAATGTTTTGATTTGAATCAATCTCTAAGGTAAAACTTTCACCGTCCACAGAAATTTCCGACTCTAAATTATTTTTTTCTAAAGGGAGATTCGTAACAGTATCTTTACTCTCAAAAGTTGGATCATCTACCACATTATTTTCTTTTATAAACATCTCACTTTCTATGGCGTTTACGAAACATGTAAGCATTTGACTAATAGCTATTTTTCCAGCTTCGTCATTATTTAAATTACTTCTCCAACCTAACTCTGATAGTTTCTGAAATAATCGACTATAGTTAATCTTTTCTATCTCTTCCAATAAATCAAATAGGTCTATGTTCTTATCATCAGAATTTGTACTTATTATTTGAATAATTGCTTGTTCAAATAAGTTAGGGTAATTAAAGCTGTAATCTAATTGTGCGATATCTAAGTTGGGGTTAATTCTTTTTGCTGTTTCCAAAAGACTTAAAGTTAGTCTTCCAGTAATAAAATTCTTTTGGATTTCATTTAATTCAATTAGTGATTGTTTTCCAGTAAAAATAAACTCACAGTTATCATCAATGGCTATTTTGATATTTATCTTCTCTAAACTCTCTGCAATTTTTAATATAGAACCTTCTCCATCAATTGACGTTTCTACAGCTTTTACTATTTGGTATAAAGTAGAACAAATTGCTAATCTATTATCAGATGACGATCTTTGTCTGTTAAAACTTCTAGTTGAAGCCCACCCATGTTTTCGAATTAAAATATCTTCAATCCTATCTAAATCCACTTTACCGGGATTTAATAAGAAGTCGTTAATTTCTAAAATATTATCTAAACCCTTAAAACAACTTGAAACTAGTGCATTAAGAATGTCTTTGTCTCTTAAACTAAGTTTGTAATCAGTTAAATTATCGTATGTTCCAAGCAAAACGTAATTTATTTGTTGAATTTTATCGTACCAAAGAGAAAGTCTTCCTAATAACATTGCCTTCTCATCTTTATTAAAATCTTTCGGAAGATCAACATAAATAAAAACCTGTGAATCACTATTTATTCTCATTCCTCTGCCAACTAATTTACTTTCAATAAGTTTATACCTATAAGATGCAGATATATCTGTAAACTGATTTAAATCTGCAGGAACACTTAGTGTCTCTTCTTGAGGTTGTACAACTGTCAATACTTCATCTAATTTTAAAGAATTGTCAGAAAATGAGGTAGTGTAGCTTTTACTTCCGATCTTAATAGCATCTTCATTTTGAATTGGCTCTATTCTATAAGGAGTTTGCCTTGTATCTAATCTAAAGAATTTATTTGAAGCATTGTCGTAAATAACAAATAGCCCATTTACTTTAAATAGTCTTAATGATCTTTCTATACCAGTAAGTTCAGGTTTTAATATTAACATCTCTGAAATTGGGATGTCGTTATGCATGTATTTATTCAATTCCATTCTTGTAAGAATAGATTGTGCATATTGTTGCAAACTAGAGTCTGAAGAAGAGTCATCTAAAGAATGCAATTGATGTGTATTTATATAATTCGTTAAATCAACATAGTCCTTGAAGGGTTTAGAATCGAAATTAAAACTAGACATTAAAGAGTTAACATGCTCAAGGAGCCTATCGTCTTCAATCTGGGGTTCATTTACTCCAACTTGCGGAACTTCTTTTTCAATTTTAAAATTCAAACTTACTTTATTATAGAAATCAGAAATTCCCTTACCACCTTTCTTGCCTGCAAAATAAAGGTCTAGGATGTTATTTTCGTTACCGTCATCTTTAAGTCCTAGGTTGTGCATTAGCGTCATCAGTATAGGACTAGAAGTATTAATTTTTTTACTATCATCATCTAAAGTGAGTTTATCAAATTGATCTAAAGTGGACGAAAGTATAAATCTCTCTACTTTATTTATTTTGTCTTTACTAATTGGCTTTCTCATTTAAATTAATATCTTTCCAGAATTAAAAGCTCCATCCTTTTATTACTAAATAAGTTCCACTGTTCTGCAAAATTTGTCTCATTATCATCTTTTAGCTTTAATTTAAGTTCAGCAATAATTGGGATAAAAACATCTAAGTTGGATTCAACAGTAGTATTGTTAATCTCAAAACTCACTTCATTTAGAAGGTCACCTAATAGTTCTTTTTTTAATTTATATGATTCTTCTTCTATTAAGTTTAATGTCTGTGGTATTAGTTTAACTACCTCTACTTGAAGCTTTGATGGATCAGGATTAGTAGCAATAAGATTAAGAATCCTGTCTAGGTATTCCTCAGCTATATCTGATTCGTCGAATGCTCTTTTTATTGCGCTTGAAAGAACTAAAGAAAGCATTGACTTGATGTATATGTTCCTTCTTGATGTATTTGCATTAACAACACCAAGAAGAGTTAGAACTTCTATTTCTTTAAGAAATTTTATCATTTTAAGAATTATTTAATATTGTTTGTATACCAATCACTAAGCGTGACAAATTTAATTGGTCCCCTATCTATATCGTATCTGAAATTAGATATTGATGCAAATAGATTCTCCAATCCGTCTTTTCCAGTCTCAATCCATTCAGGACTTGATGAATAAACAACTAGTTTTGAAGTATTTGAAAAATCATTTGAGCTGTAGTTATCTATAAAATTTTGTTTAATATCTTGATCAGTATTTATGTATGTATCACCACCATTAATTGGTATTTCAAAAGTAGAACTGGCATCTTCAGACTTACTGTTTTTGTTCTTTGGGTCTAATTTATATGGCTGTGTAATGCTTGTTACATTCCAATCTTGTATCATTTTATTCTCACCAAGCTCAATAGGTTTTATTGAAGAAGAATCATATAAAAAACCTGTATCTTTAACTGCTCTTAGGTTCTCTTCATTAATAAACCAGCCACCAGCTCGGAATCCTTTTGGTGTTGGTAGACCTGCATCTGTAATTTTCTTTTTACCCCAGCTTAGAATCTTTGAATATTCATCGTAGTTGTAAACAGTTCCAGGTATATCGTAACCACTTAAACCATTATCCCAAGTTTTTTCTTTAAACTTTGCATCAACGCCAGCTTCTTCAACCAGATCAAATTGAAAGTGTAAAAGCATATCAATTTCATCACCACTGTTTGCAATTCTAGACTTAAGCCAATTTATAATTTCTTTTTTTCGAGCATCAGTTATTTTTAAATTAATTAAAGTTCTTGGACTAAAAAAATGGGATAAAGGAATTTTATATTCATCCGCAATTTTTGCTACATTTTCCATATTCTGTTTACCTGGATCAATGCCTTCCCAGTCTATTGTCCAAGCTACATAAATAGGTTCTGACACTATAAATACTGTACTGTTACTTCTTTCTATTTGTGAATCACTCTTTCTAATTATAAATATTTTATGATAACCATCTTGAATACTTGAGATGTCTATTGATGCTAGGTTATTTTGAATATTTAAATTTATAGGATTATTAGAATCGTCAACTAGATAAAAATAATTCGAATTTTCTGTAATTCCACTATCGTTTACTTGAACTAAAAGCTTTGATCCAACTTCTCTAAGATTCCATTTCTTTTGAACAGTTATCGTTAAGCTAGGAGTCTCTTCGTCCATTAATGAAGCGGTTTGATTCACATTGGAGTATTTTATATCTCTAATATTTGGCTTAGAAAGTTCTGACTTATTCCCGTAGTACAAATACAATTGAGTATCTTTTTTGGAGTAGCTAAAGTTAATATATGTTTCTATCTGGTCTACATTTATTATGTCTATAGCTACTTCTTCAAAGGTTCCGTCTTCATCTGATACTACTTTTAAGTCTGATCCATCCGCAACAGATTTATTATCAATTACTAACTGCGAGTGATTAAGTTTAAGTACTTGGTCCACACCGCTAGAGGGAACAATTTTTCTTCGAAATGCAAAATCATTATTCCACCAGCTGTAATCAGATTGGGATTGAGCAACTTGAGGAATATTGAAGTCCGTTTCAGCTCTGCTTTTAGTTATAAAAAGGAAGATCCCTGCTATAATTACAATTGGGATAAGGAATTTAAAGCGTAGCTTTTCTTTAAGAAATTTCATTTTTGTAAAAAATAGTTAAGTGCAAGACATAGTTTATCAGATAATTAGAAACGTTTGTATAGTATGGATAAAATAGAAACAAAACATGGAGACATAGTTTTACCGGCATTTATGCCAGACGCTACTTATGGCTCTATAAAATCTATATCCTTTAACGATGCAAAAAATGCTGGTGTAAAGGAAATAGTAACAACTACAATGCATATTGAGCAAAATATCGGAAGTGAATTTATAAAAGATTTTGGTGGAATCCACAAGTTTTTTAACTGGGATAGACCAATACTTACAGATAGCGGAGGTTGGCAAGTTTTTTCTTTAATTCAAAAGTCGAAAGGTAAAAGTAAAAATTTTATAACTGAAGCTGGTTGTAGTTTTATAAACACAACAAATGGACAACAGTTTTTACTTACTCCTGAGTCTTCAATGCAAATTCAATTTAACTTAGGTTCTGACTTAATGACTGTATTAGACGATCCTATTTTAGGAGATTCAAGTTTTGCAGATAGAAAAGATTGTGTACGGATAAATTCTGTATGGGCTAAAAGAGCCAAGAAGAAGTATTTGGAATTGAAATCAAAAGATAAATCACCTTTACTTGGATCAGTAATTCAAGGTGGGAATGATTATGAACTCAGGAAACAAAGTGCAAATGAGCTATTAGACTTAGATTTTGACATATATAACTTTGGTGGTCTTCCACTTCATACACCAGTATCCTGGAAATCTGAATCTGAGGAAGGGTTTTTTCATGATATTTTAAAATATGTTTCTGATTTAATTCCTAAAAATAAATTTAAATATGCGATGGGTGTTGGTCAGCCAACCGATATTGCTTACTGTGTAGACGTAGGATGGCATTTGTTTGACACTGTATTACCAACACGAAATGCAAGACATGGATATTTATACGTTTCCGAAGGACAAGGTGAAGATACTAAAACCTATGAGAAACTGTCACATGATATTATAAGATTAAAGAAAGAATTATATAGTAAAGATGCTAGGCCGTTAGACTCTTCATGCAGCTGTGAAGCTTGTAGAACTGTTTCGAGAGCATATCTAAGGCATTTAATAAGAATGAATGAACCTGCTGGTTTTAGATTAGCAACAATACATAACTTAACTTTCTATTCAAACTGGATGAATAAGATAAGAAATAGATAGATTTTTTTTGTAACTTAAATTTGTTGATTTTCTCTGCTAAAATACAAAGAATGTTAAATTAATCCAATGAATAATATTGTAAACGAAAGCGAGATAATTGCCCGAGTAACAGAGGAAGTTTCTAAAGCTGCATCTGAAGATGAGCTTACATCTTTATGGAGAAAATACTTAGGAAAAGAAGGCGAAGTAACAGAATTAACTAAAAAGATTAAAGATGTTGCTCCAGAACAAAGAAAAGATTTTGGTCAGATAATTAATAACCTTAAAGCTTCTATTGATGCACAGATAAACACAGCTAAAGACGATATTAAAAAATCTAAAAATAAAGGTTACTTACAAGAACTTCAAGCAGAAATAACAACAACTAAACCAAAGATTGGTCACTTACATCCTTTAACTCAAACGATTCTTGATTTAAATGATATTTTTAGGAGAATAGGTTTTAGTGTATTGGATGGACCAGAGTTAGAGACAGATGAATACTGTTTTCAAAGATTAAACCTACCAATGGATCATCCCGCAAGAGATCTTCAAGATTCAATCTTTGTCGAAGAACCAAATATTTTACTTAGAACTCAAACATCTTCTATTGAAGCCCATGCAATCGAGAACTTAAAAGCACCTTTTAAAGTTGTTATGCCAGGAAGGGTTTATAGAAATGAAAAGGTAAATAGAACTAATCATTTTACTTTCCATCAGTATCAAATGACTGCAGTTAAGGAGAAAGTCAGTATGGCAGAACTTTTTGGAATTATTAACTATATGTTTAAAGAGTTTTTGGGAGAAGATACTGAAGTACGTTTTAGATGTAAATACTATCCTGAAGTTGAACCCGGAGTTGGACCAGACTTAAAGTGTTTTAATTGCCATGGAGTTGGTTGTCCTATTTGTAAAAATAGAGGTTGGATTGAAATGGGTGGCGCAGGAATAATTCATCCAAATGTTTTAAAAATGGGTGGCGTTGATCCAGAAAAGTGGCAAGGCTATGCCTTTGGAATGGGCTTAGATAGATGGGCAATGGCTAAATATAAGATAACTGATATTAGAACTCTCTTAGGCGGTAACTTGTCTTACCTACCAAATCAATAAGATGACCTTTCTTTCGTTATTTACTCCAACAAATATAGAAGTTGAGAGAGAGAAGTTTTTTGACTCCTCTAGCTACAATCCTGTCTTTACTTATAAAAGAGATCTAGAAGATTTTAATATCTATATTTCAAAGCATCCCAGTAAGAAAACATTTGCTGAGGCTTTATGGTCCGGAAATTCAGAAACTATTACTGAAGCTGCTAAAAAATATTTTGTTTCTGATATTGATGCGACAATTTTAAAAGAAGCAAGTAGTATTGTTGATGAAGGTTATAGGTTGTTTGATATATCTGGAAACGATAGCCAGAAACTTTTTGATGGAATGTCAGAAGCTCTAAAATTCTTTGAGATAGATTATAAAGTAGTTATCAAAGATGCAAGAGGATTTAATGTTAGGCCAAATCATAGATTTGAAACTGTTTTAATAAGTAAGTATGCTGAGCTTGGCCTTTTTTCTTTGGACACTTCAATTAAACATGAGATCACTCATGTGATTAGATATGTAAACAAACTTCATAATGAATCTCTCAGGTCAAAGAACCATCTATCTACTGAAGAAGGTTTAGCGTCATATATAGGAGACTATCATGCAGAAGGTGGTTTTAACTCAAAATTTCATCATGCTGCAGAGTACTTAGCAACAGAGATCTCCTTAAAAGGCAGTTTGCGAGATGTATTTAACTACTTTGTTAATCTTAAATATCCAAAAGAGTTTTCTTGGCAGAGAGCAATTAGGCATAAGTTTGGTTTTATTAATACACAAGAGCCTGGAGACATAATGAAACCTTCGATGTATTTTTATTATGAAAATAAGGTGAGCAAACTAAGTGGAAATGACATTTTAAAATTATTTAGCGGTAAAATAAGTCTTGATGACCTAAATATGATTGATGATTACTCAGGTGTAATTCCAAAAGACAAGCTAGTTAAGTACTTCAATCTTCAAGTCTAATGGACATATTGGGTTTGCCTTAATCTATAGCCTTCTGGTATAATATCGGCATTTGACTAGTTTACCTAATTACTCTAAATATAGTTTGGTGTAAGTAGGTTAATTAGTAATAATTAATTTTTAATTCAAAGTTATGGCAATGACATCAGATTTGTACAGAGGAATGGTTGTGAAATGGAATGGTCAACCTCACATTATGGTTGAGAAAGAGTTTGCAGCTATGGGCAAGGGATCTGGATTTAACAGAGTTAGATTAAAAAATATTAAAACTGGTAAATTCTTTAATGAACATATTACTTCTGGAGTAAAAGTAGAGGAAATTGATGTAACAACAAAAAATGTTCAGTTTATTTATATCGACGGAGTTTCTGCAGTTTTTATGGATCCTGTTACTTACGAACAGATTACATTCCCATTAGAGTCAATTCCAGGTAAAACAGATTGGTTACATGGAGATGCTAAATATGTTGCACAGATTTATGAAGACGAAGTAATTAACTTACTTTTACCTCCAAAAATGACTTTAGAAATTACCGAGACTTTTGATGCTGTTAAGGGTGATACGGCAACTGGTGCAAAGAAAGATGCTACTTTGGAAACTGGTGCTATTGTAAAAGTTCCACTATTTATTAAGCAAGGTGAGAAAATTATTGTAAATACTGAAGACGGAGCATACTTCTCTAAAGCAAACTAATTCGATTAATCATATCGATTAATCGGAGATTAAAATATGAAAACTTGGCAACTACTAAAACAAGATCCTGATCTTTTTGAAAGATATTTCGTAAAGGAATATATAATAAAAGCTATCAGGATCTTTTTTGAATTAAAAAAATATCACGAACTAGAAAGTCCAATTCTTACTCCTGTGCTTCCCCAGGAAAGGTATATGGATCCATTACGAGTTGATCTTGAACTAACCATGCCAGAGGCAGGTAAAAAGGGCCAAAGGATAAAAGAAGAGGTATATATAACACCTACCACAGAAAGGTATAACAAAGTAATGCTTGCAGCAGGATTAGGTGAACACTTTGTTATTACTAAGGTAGCAAGAGCGATGGAAGATATAAGTCCAAATCACGGAGCAGAATTTACAATGTTAGAGTGGTACCACTTAAATGCAGACTATAAAGATATTATGAATGACACTGAAGATTTAATTATCTTTATAATAGACTATTTAAAGAAACATTCTAAACTCCCGCAATATAAAAATGAAGATTATAAAATAACTTTCCAGGGCCAAGAAATTGATTTTGCAAAAGGTTGGGAGAGGCTTTCAATTCCAGAAGCTCTAATTAAATACGCTGATGTGAAGTTGGAAGATATTCAAACTCTAGGACAAATTAAAGATTTTGTTAAGAGACGAGGACATTTAGTTAATGGTATTGAAGACTGGCAAGCTCTATTTGAATTAATTTTCTTAACGTATATTGAACCAAACATCGTAAAAGCAAAACCTACATTTATTTATGACTTTCCAAGAATTTTGGGACCTCTAACTAAACCAAATAAAGACAACCCATTGGTTTGTGAGAAAGTTGAGCTTTACATTGCAGGTAAAGAAATAGCAAATGGGTATACTGAATTAACCGATGGCAATTTACTAGAACAAAATTTTAAAATTGAACAACAGGCTCGAGAAAAATTGGGGAAAGCTCCTGTTGCATTCGATCAAGATTTAGTAGATGCTGTTAGGAGTGGTATGCCTGAAGTTGGAGGTATTGGAATGGGTTTAGATAGACTTGCAATGATATTTGCAGATGCTAAAAATATTTCAGAAGTAAACTTCTTTCCTGCTACAGATTGGTTTTAATGATAAAAGTTATTATGAATTTATGTCTCAAGAAACTCAAAATAATTCCAACGGTGGTATAACTATTCAACAAAATGGAAGACAATTAACCTTCAACCGTAACGACGATATTATTTCAATACTTACTTTGATTAAAGATGAAGATTTAAAAGATACAGTATTTGAAAATGGAATGTTAAGACAACTAAAAGCTAAGAAAATTAATGATATATGGCAAGTTGCTGATGATAATAAGTCATTTACTAATATAGTAAGATCAACAAATTTAAATGATGGAGTAACTATTTCATTAATGGCAGGAAGTGAATTAATATGTAGGACTGAACTAAGATATGACTACTATCAACAAAGTCGTTTAGATTATTTTAAACCAGGAACTAATCAAACATTTATTAATGATTTTCCAAATTTTCAGCATGCTCCTCTAGAATATGTAAATTTCGATATTAAACCAGAACATTTCATCGTACATGGTGAAGAGAAAACATTCTATAGAGATTTACTATTAGTTGCATTATTAGATGCTAAGGAGCATAAAGCATTACTTATAATAAATAACTCAGAGACTGAAAGAAAACAAATAATTAATGAAATTATTGCTGAGATAATACCTAGAGATGAACATACAATATATGGCTTTGATGGAAATATGAATGATAAAGATAATTCACTAGCTTATGTAATTGATCCTTCAAAATTATTTTTACAACCGCAATAGTATGTCTATAATCAAAACTCAAAGTAAGTTAGGAAATATACTAAAAGATGTCTTAAACGAATTAAAAGGGGATATTCTAGGAGAAAACTTTGTTTATTGGATAGATAGTGTTCCTAGCTTTGATACTCCAGACGATGGCTATAAAAGTTTAAGAAATTTTTTAACGAATTCAAAAGAATTTATGAAAGTTGAGATAGACTTTTATAAAAAATACTCACCACTTGTTTTTCACGAAAATTCTTACAAAAACATTGAGGCTGGATTAAGATACTTTGAAATAATAGAAGTTTCGCTATAATGAACAACCCGAACGATGCTACTGCTAAGCATTACGATGCTGCTTTCTCTCCTCTAAAAGGAAGGGACATTACTGATGCAGAAATCGCGTTAATTTCGTCTATAGTGCCTACCAATTCTAATATCCTTGATATTGGAGCTGGTACTGGTAGACATTTAATACCACTTTCTGAATTAGGATATAATATGACAGGAATTGATTCTTCTAACGGAATGTTAGATGTTCTTGAAGAGAAACTACAAGATAAATCTAAATCTCAAATTATTCGTGGTGATGTTTTGACTTATGATTTTAATTCCACAAATTTTGATTTAATAATCTTAATGTGGAATTCTTTTAACGAAATTGCTCTAAATGAAAAGAGTGCGCAACGTCTGCTTAGTATATTTGGCAAAGTTTTAAAAATAGGTGGTAAAGTCCTTATTAATTCAGATAATCCAGAAAAAACTACAATGGAATCTGCAGACTATCATTTAATATCCAGTCAGAATAACTTAGATTACGATGTTAGCTGGAAACTTAAAGATTTCAATAATAAAGACAGTACTAGTGTTTATGACGAAAAAATAAGTGTAGACGGAAAGACTTATATAACAGAAATTAAACAGAAGTGGTGGACTGAGAGTGAGTATAAATATCTTGGAGAAAGAAATGGCTTTAAATTTGAGAAATTAGACTTTAAGAAAAATAATGAACTTTATATTTCCCTTACTAAAGAAGGTAATTAAACTATTGCAGTTTAAGACCATCTTCACCGCCAATTCTCCAGTAAGTTATTCCTTTTATTCCATAGTCAGCAGCAAGTTGTTTTCTTAGTTTTAGAGAGTCCTCGTTTGGAAAAACAATAATTCTATTTTCTCCTTTATAGTTATAAGTTCCAACAACTTCACCCCAAACTGAATTGAACTTCTCTGTAAGTGTATAGTTACTTCTTACTTGATTAACTTGTTTGTTAAAATATGCCACACCGTTTTCTAAAGTATTTGGTGTTAGATTACCGTACCAGTTAATTACATCAATATCATCAGGTGCTAATGGTCTTTCTGTCCAGTCATAAGAGTAAGTTGGTATTCCCAAAAGAATTTTATCTCTTGGAACGCCATCTTTTATTGCATATTTTAAAACGTATTCCATCCATTTTAGTGGAGCGACTGGACCAGCCTGTGAACTACTTCTACCAAAAAAATCATAGGTCATAATTCTAAATTCATCTACAAGGTCAGAAATTCTTTTATAGTCCTCTACTCTTCTGGTTTGAGGTAGAGTAGGATAGTCAATCTGATCACCCCATTTTGGAAGTACAGTAAAGCTTAACAACTTACCTTTATCTTTTAATCTTTGTGAAAGTGTTTTTAAAAAATTAAAAAATAGTGTTTTATCTGATAGATATACGGATTCGTAATCTAAATCTATTCCTTTATAATTATTATCTACAGCCATATTTACGATGTTGTCTATATGTTTGTTAAATAAGACTTCATCATTCAAAACCTTACTTATTGTTGCAGCATCAAATAATGCAATGGAAGGTACCAAATCTAAATTTTTAGATGAAGCAAAGTCAGTTAAATCTGGACCATTAGAATATGGAGTTTCTTTTAGACTGCCATCATCTTCCAAATAAAACCAAACTGGACTAACTCCTTTAAAAATTGAAACTTGATCTTTTAATGTGCTTAAACCATTTGGAATGTCCCAATCTGGAATCCATCCAGTTACATAAACATCTGAAAGATTCTTTGGCTGTTTGTTAATACTGTCTAATTGTTGATACTCAAGATCTGCTTCAGTTTCACTCGATACATATACTTTATTATTTATCGCTTCTGTTACTGTCTCTTTTATTGGGTGTTTGTAAAAGTAATATGCACCTGCACCTTCTGCAGCAATAAGAATTGTTATTGTTAATATTAAACCTATGTAAAACTTTTTATTCATATTTATTTAATTTGATCTTGTTCTAATTGAAGAGTACTTTCTGCAATCATCTGTTTATTTAAAGTATTATCACTTTTAGTGTTTTTATTTCCAGTAACATAGCCTCCCATAATTCTAAACTCATCATGGTGTGTTGCTTCAACAATAAATCTCCTAAAATTAGTTATAGAGTTAGCCGAAACAATATCATCGTCCCATATTACAACTACAGCACCTTTATTCTCAATATAATCTTTTATTAACTCAATTTCTATTTCGGGAATAATTGGATTAGAGTCTTTGTTTTTTCTCCTTGAATATCTAATGGGTAAGACGATGGAGTCAGGTGAAATTTTATCTTGAACATGTGATAAGAGTTCAAAAGCAGAGAAAATACCTCCATGTGCAATTGGTATTAATAAAAGTGTTTTACCTTCTGCTATCTCTAAAAGCTCTTCAACAGATTCCAACATTAGTCTTTCTTGTAGGCCTACATGTGTTAACAAATCAACTCCATAATTTACTTTTAACCCTTTAAATACTTCACTTTTACCCAATTGTTCTAATTTTGATTTTAAATCATTAGGAATTTTTTTACCTGTTCTACCTAATAAAAATAATTGCCAACCTATGTTTACAATTTTTAAAAAGAAGTCTACATTCTCTTCAGTAACTGGATTGTTATTTTTATAAGCAAGTGCGAATCTAATAAGAGTGCGTAATAGCTCACTGGTCTAGAAGCTTTGCGCCTAGAATTATCGGGGC
>JBLGEO010000091.1:0-5029 GCA_047445235.1 Candidatus Dojkabacteria bacterium
GCTTATTGTTACAGGATTGTTAGGAGGATGGATTAAAAGAAGAAATGACAGAAGTTTGCAAAAACTTGGAGAACTTTCTGGATCTATACAGGAAAGCTTAACTAACTTTAAAGTTACAGTAGTTTTTAATAGAAGAGATTATTTTAGAGATTCTTTCACAACAGTAAATGAAAGTAACCAAAAAGCCGCTACAGCAGCTGGAATCGCAAATGGAGTTTTAGCACCAATGTATGCATTTGCTGCAAATGTTGGAACAGCTTTAATATTAATATTTGGAATTCAAATCTTAATATTAGATAAGTTACAGGCAGGTATTACACCAGAATTTGGAACTTTATTAGCATTTATCCTTTACTCAAGTACATTCTTTAATCCATTAAAGGAAATGGCAGAACTATTTACACAGTTCCAAGTGGCTGTTTCAAGCTGGAGCAGAATCTATACTTTATTAAGATTAGAAACAAATCTAACTCAGATTAATAGTGAAGAAGAGGATAATTCAAAGGATTTAATGAAATTCCATAATGTAAGTTTTGGTTACGACAAAGATAAAATGATTCTAAGTAATATTAATATGGATCTACAGGAAGGTCATACTTACGCACTGGTTGGACCAACAGGAGGAGGAAAATCTACTACAGCTAGCTTAATGGCAAGACTTTACGATGTTTCTGAGGGTAAAATCTTCTTTCAAGGAAAAGATATACGAACTTATTTACCAGAAGAGTTATCTAAGAATATTGGATTTATTTTACAAGAACCATTCTTATTTAGCGGAACAATAGCTGAAAATATTAAGTATGGAAATGAAGAGTACAAAGATTATTCAGATAAGGATTTAGAAAAGAGATTGAAAGAACTTGGTTTAGAGACATTGTTAGAGAAATTTAATGAAGGATTAGAAACTCCAATTAACCCTGGAGCAGAGAACATTAGTTTAGGACAAAGACAATTAATCAGCTTTGTAAGAATCTTACTTAGAGAACCAAAGTTATTAATATTAGACGAGGCAACAGCAAACATTGATACTGTAACAGAAAAACTTTTAGAAGAAATTCTATCTAAATTACCAACTACAACAACTAAAGTTATAATTGCACATAGACTTAATACTATCGAAAATGCAGACCAGATATTCTTTATCTCTGGTGGAAGTATCGAGAAACCAATGGATTTTGACTCTGCACTTGGCTTGATTAACGCACAAGGGCAATCTAATAGCTAACTTATCAACTTAATATAGAAAAGCCTCAGAAATGAGGCTTTTTTTTATGTCATTTGATCTTTTCTCAACATTACTACCAGGCCGTGCTACGTCCTCTTAATCTTCGTCATTTCATTCCTCGCAATGACATCTCAATTATTAGGTTAAAGCCTCTTTTAATAACTCTTTAAACCTATTCTCAACTTCTTTTGGAGTCATTCCTTTGATTTTACCTCCACCAGCATTTCTGTGGCCTCCACCATTAAAATTCATTTTCTTAAAGATTTCCATTAAGGCTATCGTATTGTAGTTTCGAGATCTCCAACTTAGTCTCGTTCCAGTTCCATCTTGTGTAGGTCTCATCATTACTCCATAGTCATAACCTTGAATTCGTGCGGCGGCAACATCATAAAATAAATGAGAGTAGTCATTACTCTCCCAATTCTCTCCAAGCTTTTCATTTAGTTCTTCAATCATTTTGCCTTCTACTAATAGAGTCATTAATTTAATTTCAGGATAATAATTTGTATGTTGTAAAGCAATTGTAAGATAGTCTACACTTCCTTTTTCAACCGTAGTAAGCATATTCAATACTTTATAGTGGTCTATACCCGTATTAATAAGCATTTGTCCAAAAGTTAAAGTATCGTCAATAACTCCATATTTAAAGAATTGGCTATCAGATGCCAAGCCAATATAAAGCATTTCTGCAATATCCTTATCTAATTCAATTCCAGATGGCTTTATTAAGTAATCGTAAATCACTTTAGTAGTAGAAGCCTCTCCTACCTTAGAAATAACATTTTCAGGATTTGTTTCAAATATTGGTCCATGCTCGTGATGATCAATATTTATTAATTTATCCAAAGATACTTGGTCTAAAACTTTTTGATAATCATCACTTAAGACCCTGTCCCATTGGGGTGCATCAAGTAAAAATATTAGGTCGTAAAAGTTAAACTCAATATCGCCAATGTATTTTGTTTCAATTGCATTTGAAGTTACAAATTCAGAGATATAACTTGGCACACTCCCAAATATATAAATTCTTACATCTTTCTTACCTAATTTTTCTAGAAATAACTTTAATGCAAGTGCCGAAGATACACAGTCGTGGTCAACTCTTTTACCATCAGGAACAATTAGGAATTTTTCTGATTCATTAATCTTTTTTAGTACTTTTTCCGAGATTTTATCCATTCCTAGATTTTAGCATATACTTTGACTTCCGAGATTTTATCTATACTATAATTTAGAAATAATTTATACTAATTGGAGTACACTTAGTACATTTTAAAAGAATAAATATAATTTAATAAATATGGACAGAAAATTATTAGTTAAAAGATTAGAGATTGTTATAGGTGTTTTCTTGATAGTAGTTGTAGTTTTGGGTATCTTGGTTTTAGTCTTTGGATCAATTCCTGCCATTCAAGCCCCTCTAAGCGATACTAATGAATCACTACTTCCAGGTATTCCAACGGATCCAAACGAACAAGTTAAATTCTTAGATATTACAGGCCAGAAAGAATTCACAATCGCAAATAAGAAAGCAAGTCTTCCTGGTGATGATATCGTAAATTCTGCATACAACAATACATCCCTAACAGAATTTGTATGTAAGAATGACACATCTTCTGATTGTACAATCTACGAAATAGCAGATTCTGGGACGACTTTTTATATGGCAGCACCTATTGAGTTAAAGCTTAAGGAACCTACTTCTTCTGCAAGTGTAAAGAAAAAACTAGTTATTTCTGGGGAAGAAGTTGAACTAACTTACACACAGAGAAAGTTTTACAACTCAGAAACAAACGACAATGGTGAAATTATTTCTACAACAGAAGATACATCCCTTACCAGTATTGAAGAAATTTATGGCTGCTTAAGTTCAAACATCTGCTTTAATAGTGGTAGGCTACCAAATGAGAAGTCAACAAATGATACTGCTGTAGCTGCATTTGAGCAGTTTGTTCAAGCTGTTGTTATAAGGTAAGGAAACCTTTTAAATTCTGGAGAAGTGATTTTATTGCTTGTCTAGATTCCGCTAATTCCACTTAATTTCTTTTACTCCATGTTCTTTTAAGTAAGCATTAGCTCTACTGAATGGCTTACTTCCATAGAAACCTCTCTCAACAGAGAATGGAGAAGGGTGGGCAGATTCAATCACTAAATGCTTACTTCTATCTATCACAGCTCCTTTCTTTTGTGCATATGCACCCCAAAGAAAGAATACTACATGTTCCTTCTTATATGAAACTAATTTTATAACTGCATCTGTAAACTTTTCCCAACCTTTCTTAGCATGTGAACCAGGTTTACCTTCTTCAACAGTAAGAACAGAATTAAGAAGTAGTACACCTTGCCTAGCCCAGTTACTTAAATCACCGTTTGTCGGTGGTTCAATTTCAAGGTCAGTCTTCATTTCTTTATAAATATTTTGAAGTGAAGGTGGAATCCTTTTTGGAGAATCTACAGAGAAAGACAATCCATTTGCGGTTTTAGGGGAATGGTATGGGTCTTGCCCTAAAATTACAACTCTGCAATCTTCAAAAGAGCATTCATCAAATGCTCTAAATATATAAGGACCAGGAGGATGTATTTTCTTAGACAAGTATTCTTGTTTAACAAACGAAATCAAATCTCGAAAGTATGGTTTATTAAACTCATCTTTTAAATTTTGCTTCCAAGATTCAGCGATCTTTACATCCATATTCATAATGCTAATTAAGGAATTATATCAAATAACTAATTTCTAGACTTGAGTTCCAATTATGTATATACTGGTAAAGAAATACTTAAGATTTTTTCAATAAATGGACCAAATTAATTTGCTAAATCAAAGCCCAGCTTTTGCAGCTCTGTTTGCAGTTGTGGTGATTGTAGTACTAGTTCTTATAGGATTAGTAATTGCTCAAAACAGAAGAATACAAGATCTTCAGAAACCGAGATATGGTTTTTTAGGAAAACCACTAGCAGCATTTGCATTTGCTGCATTTATAGTTGGAGGTACTGGTTTCGTATTGTTTGTAAATAATCAGCAACAAGATATTTCTGTAGCAAATGCTTCATTTACTATAGATTTAAATATAATTGCAACTGAGACAAATCCAGTTACTCACGAATATAGACTCAATGCTATTCCATTAGTAGATGGTAAAGAATGGGGAGAAAATAAAGCTTATAAATTCGATATCTATTGGACTATAAGTAATGCAACAACTCAAACTGAGGTTGAACTAGGTTTAAATCTAGATAGTAAGGGCGGTATAACAAAAACACTTTCTACTGGCACAAATAGAATTAAAGCTACAGTATTTAGTTCTGAGAAAACAATAGAAAAAGATATCGATGTATTTGTTGAATAGCTAGAAAGAATAATTCTTATCCCCAACTGTAATGTTTATTGGAAGTCCTCTAAATTGGAGATTGCTTGCATATTTAAAATAAAAATTTCCTTTAGCTGTCTCGAAACCAGTATATTCACTAACTGGTAAACTGTGCAGCTCGTAACTTAGTTTGCTCATAATAAGTTTATTTGAAGTATATACACAGTAGTTTAGACATGTGAATTCAATATTATCTCCAGAAGTTGCTCCACGTATTTCTAATGAAAAGATAGCACCACTTGTAGTTTTAAAATAGCCAAAAACATCTTCAGGTAAAGGTCTTCTTAAGTATGGAGGTGTGAGCACAATAAATCTCATTGTTTCTTGAGTATCGTCTAGCCTTAAAACAGCATTTGAAGTACCAGTCAAAATCGCTAGTAGCCCGCTCCCACCATTAACGTTTTTATATAATGATCCTAAGTAATCTCTAACGCTT
>JBLGEO010000092.1:0-33574 GCA_047445235.1 Candidatus Dojkabacteria bacterium
CTTTAAAAGACTTACTTTATTCTTAGGAGTATCAGCATTGTATGTTGTAGCTTATATGATAGTTTCAATAGGTTTATCAATATTCTCTGCAATTCCTTTCATTGGATTGTGTTTAATTCCATTCAACATCGTATTATCAATAGCTGTAGGATTCTTTGGAATATTCGTTTATCCGTATATGCTCGGAAAAGTATATAAAGAAGTTAAATAATTCTAATCAATATCTAACCCAAGACCGCAAGCAATTGCGGTCTTTTCTTTTATGAATGAAAAAAAACTAACTCAAGATCAAATGGAAGCTATCATTCTTGATGTAGAAAACATAATAGACGATGTAGTTTTTCCACTTGATGGAGAACAAATTGAAGATAAAGGCAGATTTGTCATTAAAAAACTTAGAAATTTGATAGTAGGGTACTCTGCAATACCAATACTGGGAGTCGTTTCAGTCCCGATGGTAAATTCCTTTATAGATCCTCGGTTGTCATCTAACAACCACGATTTCTATTACAATGGATCATTAATAATTCTAGGAGCATTAATTTCAACATTGATATTTGTTCTGTCTAATCAAATTGCAATAGATAACCCTACCAATCTGAAAAAGTTAGTTGTAAATGCTTTGAGGGGTGGAGAACTTACTTATTCACAGATTGATATTGATCCTTTAACGGCGCGATTCGTAAACAGATACTTTAAAATAGCATCATTTTTCAATGGAAAAAGATGGGATGCGTCGCTTGAACAATAAAGTTTAAATGCTTGTATAGTTAATGTATAATCAAATTTATCAATACATTTTATTTATCTCTCGATGGAAAGGTCGTTAGCAAAAGAAACACCTTCTCTTGTAGGCAAAACAATTAAACTACAGGGATGGGTCGAAAATTTAAGAATTTTAAGCAAGGTTTCCTTTCTAGATTTAAGAGATAGAAGCGGAAAAGTTCAATGTGTTGCGGGTTTTAAATTAGAAGATATTACAATTGAGTCTGTTGTAGAAATTGAAGGTGAAGTTAAAAAAAGACCTGAAAACATGGTTAAAGCTGGCTCTGAAACTGGAACAGTAGAAATAGAAGTTAAATCTTACAAAGTTTTAAATAAAGCAGCAGCATTACCAATTCCAGTTTCTGGAGATGGATATGATATTAATGAAGAAGCTAGATTGAAATATAGGTATTTAGACTTAAGAAGAGATAGAGTTCATAAAAATATCAAAAAAAGATCTGAATATATAAATCATATAAGAACTTTTTTCTTAGGTAATGAATTTGTTGAAATAGAAACACCAATGCTTTCTAAAGCAACGATGGAAGGAGCAAGAGACTTTTTAGTTCCATCTAGAATGCAGAAAGGTAAATTCTATGCTTTACCACAAAGTCCTCAGCAGTATAAGCAACTCTTAATGACAGCAGGTTTTGAAAGATACTTCCAGTTAGCAAGATGTATTAGAGATGAAAACTTAAGAGCAGATAGAGGTTTCGAGTTTGCACAAATTGACTTAGAAATGAGTTTTGTTAACAGAGAAGACGTTATGAAAATTGTAGAGGAATCTGTAAAAAAAGCAGTCAAAAATTCGGGTGGAAAACTTAAAGATGAAACTTTCCCAGTTGTGGACTATAAAGATGCAATGGAAAAATATGGCGCAGATAAATTTGATTTAAGAACTGAAGAAGATAAAGCAGAAGGTAAATTAGCTTTTGCATGGGTAATTAACTTCCCAATGTTTAAGAAAGTAGATAAAGAAGATGCTGCAGAAGTAAGAGATGGAAAATCAGGTTGGACATTTACACATAATCCTTTTTCAATGCCCATTGAAGAGCATTTAGAATGGCATTTAAAAGGTGAACACACAGAGGAAATCATAACAACCCAATATGACTTAGTTTGTAATGGATTAGAGGTTGCTGGTGGAAGTATTAGAGCACATAGATCTGACATTCTAAAAGCAACTTACAAGACAATGGGTTATTCTGAAGAAGAAACTCAGAAAAGTGTAGGACATATGTTAGAAGCATTTGATGCAGGAACACCACCACATGGTGGAATTGCATATGGAGTAGATAGAATGGTCGCACTACTTTGTGGAGAAGCTTCTATTAAAGAATGTTTTGCATTCCCAATGACTCACACTGGAAATATTTCTGTAATGGATGCTCCAAATGAGATTTCAGAAGAACAATTAAAAGAGCTTGGTTTAAAGTTAGACCTCTAAATTTTCAGTGAAGTCATTGATTAAAGTGTCTATAACTTCTTCATGAAAGAATACAAATCTCGCATACTTACCTTTTGAATGAGATCTTACAAACTTTATCAAACCTTTCTTTAAAGTAAACTTAAAGGTCGAAAGATTATAAGGTTTAAGTTCTGCAAAAACTATAATGTAAAATAACTCTGTTAGGAGTAACTTCTGTTCATCTTCACCAAAGTAAACATGCTTCATTTCTTCAATAAGACTATTAATATTATAGATTTCGTATTTAATTTTTATGCATTCCTTTATGAAACTAGTTAAAGAATCATCAAATTCGACACCAAACTCGTTATCTAAGTAGTTGCGTATATCCCACAATAATTTATAGCGTTCGGGGCCAGCAGTTAAGCGTAGAAAGTTCTCATACCTGTTGTACAAATCCCAACTACCATAAAGCTCATCCCTATTCATTTATTATTGCGAAAAATATTTTCGTGAATTATAATACCTATAAGCATACATTGAAATAGGTTCCCAGCCTATGGAGTAAAGATGGTAAGTTTAACTAAAACATCTCTGAGAAGCAAACTCTGGCAAGAAAAATATTGCAGACTGTAGTGCAGTCACAAAGTCTTAATTTGTGAGAATTAAGAAAAGTAAGGTGGTAACGCGGTTCGACAAGCTCACCACAAGCTTAGAAAATCGTCCTTGCAGTAAATTACATTTGTAGTTTTATTGTGAGGACGATTTTTTATGGATACTTTTGTAAATGGTTATTTCACAAAAGAGCAATTAGCAAGAGGTCTACCAGTCAAACAAAAGTTTACTAGTGAACAAATTTTGAACGCTAATAAATTTTTTGAAGAAACTAAAATAGGGTTAAGAAAGTTATTTGATGATTTAATTTCACAGTCTATATCATCGAAGAGTAAACTAGATAACTTTGCGCATAGATTGGCAAAACTCTTCTATGGTAATCCTTTTTATGGCTTTTCTGACTTAATGATGGTAATTAATAAATTACAGAAGATTAATTTAGAACTTCAAAAAGAGAAAGAAGATGGAGTAACTAGTGCTGCAGATTCTGATTATCCTGATATGACTCCAGAAATGAGAATTATATTTAATAATGAAGTTGAATTATTCCGGAAATTTTACATGAGCGAACTTAAAAAAAGTCCATTAGGTAATACACTATACTTTATTGAAAATCCCTTATGGGTAGATTCTAATATGAGTCAGATGATAATAGATTTATTAAGAACCTTTGAGTATCCAAGAATGGTAAGAGAGGCTATGGAGGTAAGAGATGTTTTATTAGGCGTAAAAAATGTATTTGAGGTTGAGGCCTATAAAAGCGTTCCGCTAGATAAATCATATTATCCAAACTTTAGCGTTAAACAAAGAGAATTGTTTTTAGAACAAGTAACAATATTTTTAAAGTTTTATTTTGAGGATATTTCAACTACTAAAGACTTATAATTATATTTTTAACTTTTTATTATGAAATATTCAAAATTATTTTCAAAAACTTCTAAGGAAGTTCCTTCAGATGAAGTAGCAAAAAATGCTCAGCTACTTATAAAAGCAGGTTTTATTCATAAAGAAATGGCAGGTGCTTATGCATATCTACCATTAGGTTTAAAAGTTGTAGAAAAAGTTAAGCAAATTGTAAGAGAAGAAATGGATGCAGTGGGTGGAGAAGAGATTATTATGACAACTTTACAGAGAAAAGAACTTTGGGAGAAAACGGACAGATGGAGCGACGATAAAGTAGATGTTTGGTTTAAATCTAAACTAAAAAACGATACAGAAGTTGGTTTTGGTTGGTCACACGAAGAACCTATTACTGAGATGATGCTTAAATATATTAAGAGTTATAGAGATTTACCAGTGTTTGTATATCAATTCCAAACAAAATTAAGAAATGAGTTAAGAGCAAAGAGTGGAATTATGAGAGGAAGAGAATTTGTAATGAAGGATATGTATTCCTACACAACATCTGAAGCAGAGCATAAGAAATTTTATGATGCAACAATTGAAGCTTATCTTAAGGTATTTAAAAGAGTTGGATTAGGAGATATTACATACCTAACTTTTGCATCTGGTGGTGCATTCACACAATTCAGCCATGAGTTTCAAACAGTTACAGATGCTGGAGAAGATATTGTTTATTTAGACAGAGAAAAGAACATTGCTATAAACGAAGAGGTTTATAACGACGATGTTATTAAGCAATTAGGAGTAACTAAAGAGAAGTTAGAGAAAGTAAAAACAGCAGAAGTTGGAAATATTTTTAGTTTTGGAGATACAAAATCTAAACAGTTAGATTTGAACTATATTAACGAAGCTGGAGAAAGTGTCCCAGTTATACTCGGATCTTATGGAATAGGCATTACAAGACTTGTAGGCGTGATTGTAGAGCACTTCTCTGATGAGAGAGGAATTATTTGGCCAGAAAATGTTGCACCATTTAAAGTTCATTTGGTTGGATTAAATCAAGAAGATGAAGCTGCAAATAAAAAAGCTAATGAAGTTTATAAGCAACTTACAGATGGTGGAGTAGAAGTTTTATTTGATGATAGAGTTGAGGTTCAGGCTGGAGCTAAATTCTCAGATGCAGATTTAATTGGAATTCCATGGAGAGTTGTAGTTTCAAAGAAGACTGGTGAGCAAGTTGAAGTAAAAAGAAGAGACTCGAAAGAGGCTAAATTAATGTCTGTTGAAGAATTAGTAAGTAACCTTAAGTAACCTTAACTTCTTATATAAACTAGAGCACAAAGGTTTCACGACCTTTGTGCTTATAGTAAAAAAGTGCTTCCATAATATAGAAACAAACTGCTAGAATACCTCTAGATACTTCATTAAAACAATTATGGACACAAAGTTATATCGATTTCTAAATCAATTCTAACCACAAGGCCGTTCGCGGCCTTTTTTATAGCTTTAAACTTTCATTTATGAATAAACACAGAATAGGGGTAGCGGACCAATGGGGTGAAAAAAACTGGGATGAAATGGAGGATACAGATGAATTAGAAAATTGGTCAGCGAATATTCCTAATAGAATAAAGTTAAATAATGTAATGGTCACACCTAAAGTAGAGATTAGAGATAATCACAATAGATCTATCTACACAGCTTACATAGGTGGAGTCGTCTATAACTTTATAATTGTTGGAGACAGGGAAATTGTTATGCTTGATGATGAAAAGGTCGAAGAGATACTTAGTCATAAGAGGTTTTATACCCCTTTATGGAAAGATGGAGTTGCAGAAATTGTTTACTTTAATTATCAATGGAGAAGACCGATAATTATTAAACAAGACAATCTTGGAAGACCTATATATAAGTTTGAGGCTGAAAGTAACAGAGGGGAAACTGTTCATTTTGTTACTGATCCTACTGGCGAATTAAGGTTTGTAAAGATTAGCGATGGAACACTACAAGAACTCATTGAATCTAATGAAGATGGACAAGGAAGATTAATACTAGAATCTTAAAGCTTAATCTCTTCTAAAATGTGATATCTTGGACCTTTTGAAGTTATTACACTTTCTACAAATACCATAGACTCTGCTGTAAAAGCAGGTGGAGGTGTAATATTTAATGTTTTAACGAGTGCTGTAACTTCCTTGCCAGAGCTTCTTGTAGCGTTTGGTTTTAATCTAGCAATAGAGACATGAAAATCATCTGTAAATCTTGTTCTCCATCTAATAGTATCTTTAAATTTCAAAGATCTAATTAAAAGTGAAATATCTTTCGAAAGTTCATCTAGAATATCGTTCTGCTTTATTGTTGCAAATAAATATCTTGGATCTGTTTGTCTAGCAAATCCAAACCTAACAGAGTCAACTTCTAATACAGGCTTAGGGTATTGACCTTCAAATTGCTTAAAAAGACTAATAATTTCTTCTGCATGTTTGCTTCCAACATTCGGACCAATAAACTTAACCGTTGCTTGAACATGATCCACAGCAATTGGTTTTAAATTTCTTTTTTCTTTATCAAAATGCTTATAAACTCGAGCAAAGTAATTAATATACTCTTCTGGCGGATAAATTGCTAAAAATAATCTCATTAAAACTACTTAACTATGTAAATATTGAATCTTCCAATAACTTTGTCTGGCTTTAGATCTTTAAATTTAAAGGTGTTAGATATTACCATACTTCCCGGTTTCATTTCAGAGAAAAGCTTTTCCCTAATCTTCTCCATATGTTCCGAGAAAATGTACATATATGCTACATTGTACTCTTTAAAGTCATGATTATTAAAATTTTTGTTAAAAATCTTACCCTTGCCACCTAATCTTGCGATAAAAAGTCTGAATTTTGCAAGTAAGCTTAGAAATGGATTATATTCTAATCCATGTGCTATATATCCTTGCCTAGCAGCCCAAACTACAAATCTTCCATCACCAGAACCTATATCTACAAACCTAACGTCATCTGGTAATTTAATTTCACCATCTTTAATAAGCTTGTCTAGTTTCTTTACAGATGAAGGGTAAAAAGGTGTTTGGTTTATCCAAGATAGAATCAGATAAATAGCAAAAACAACAAGCAAAACCTGACAAATTAGTAATCCTATTAACGGTAAAGTCATAAAACTATGTTAAATAAATAAATTATGAGATCCCTATATTTGACTCAGGGAATACTTAACGACCTGAAAAAATACAAATAACTCTCTTTAGACTCATATTCTCTTTAATTCTAAAATAACCAGCAAGTGAAAGTAGAGAAGTATATGATATTTCTTCACCTCCTTCAGAATGTTCTTCTAAATATGCTTTAGCAGTTTCTATTTCCTGATTACCAATTGCCAGTGCTAGTCCATTGGTTTCAGATAATATTTTCCGAATTTGCTCAGCTCTTAACCCAACTGTGTCTACTATAGCATCTGCTAAAGAAGTCTCACCGCCAGTCATTCCATCTGTACTAACAAATGGATGTACTTGTTTAGTTTGACAAATAACAATTCTTGGCATTAAATATTCTTTTTCTAATTCTAAAAATAGACCTTCAGCCATTCCAACTGCTGCAGTACCAGAACTAGCTTGCACAAAAACTGCAACATCTTTATTTACAGTCCCTTCTTTAAATTCTTTAAAGCCTTTAATCATTTTTCCTAATTCAATTCCTAAAGACCAATAACCCTTTACAACATCGTTATCGATAGAAGTTCTTAGGTTAGGTATCTTTTTCTCTGCAGAAATTTCAATGGCAGTCTTTTTAGGATTTGGAGCGATAAATAACTCATGTTGAGTTTCTGCAATTAGGATTTTTATTATATTTAACTTGTTTGGAGCAATACTTTCAGAAACAACACAGTTTAATTTGAAGTCTGGATATTCGTTTGCATAGTTTAAAAAGCTAATTAAAGCATTACCAGATGAGAAAAGTACACCTTCTAAAATGCCTTCTTCTTTCAGTTTATTTATTTTGTAAGCAGTACCCCTATCTTTCCACGATCCAGTGGGATTCAAATCTTCGCGCTTTAAATAAATTGGAATTGGTTCTTCGATAACATCTACAGGAGTTTGCGCCTCGTCCAAATTTATTGGTTCGAAGTCTAAATTTAGACTTTCTCTAATAATTTTATAATCCCAGATGGACATAGCAGTAATCGTTTATACAATAAAGTTGCTTTATTTATTATCACAGATTTATGATAGAATAGTAAGCATAAATATTAAATTATCTATATGAATGACAATAACACTCAGGATCCAGTTAAGAAACCGGAAGACGAGGATATTAAACCAGAAGAAACAACAGAAGTGGACATGGCTCCAACAACAGAAATAGCTATGCCAGAGGACGAAGTTGCAGTTGATCACGAGTCACATACAGCTGCAAGTACTTCGAATGATGATTCAGAAGAAGTTCCATCAACATGGTTAAAACTAGAAAACGGCAAATTTAAATGTTCTGAATGCGAAAATGAAGTAGAACCAGAGACAAATACAATTGAAGGAGTTGTTAAAGCAGATCTAGATCAAATTAAGGCAGATCTAACTCAGTATCCTACCAAAGTGATTTATGGAATTTGTCCTGTGTGTGGAATGGAATATGTATTTAGATTGAAAGGAGGAAATCTTTACTTAGAACCAAGCGATTTAGAGAAATAATCCTGACTTTACCACCTCATGTCATCAATTAGCCCTCCATAACTGGAGGGTTACTATTCTCTTTGGAGTGGCAGTACTAGTAACCTTAACTGCCATACCAACAAAAGAGCCACTCTGTTTAGGAGTGGCTGCTAATTTAGAAGTTACAGGTGGTAACGTTCTAGTTCTTAGGAGTTACGCTCAATGTAATTGATTGAACAGGATTTCCATTGTCATCCTTAATATCAATTATTACAACATTAAGTTCTCTCGTATCTTTTTCTGCTGTTATTACATATCCGAAGATATTACCTTCAGATTTAATTGTCCAGCCTTGTTTTACAACCTCAGATTTATAGAAGTCTGTTACTGCTCCTGCACTTGCAGTAGAAGTTAAACTTGCAGAATAGCTGTCTGTATCATTTTTGACTCCGAAAAGAACTTTTGCACTTGGGTAGATTGGGACATCAGATGGGAATCCAGATGGAAGAGTTGCAGACAAGCTTGATGTATCGCTTCCAGTTGAACCAGTATTTGGAGCAGTGTTTAAGAATCCTGGAGGAGTAGAACCACCTAAATTATTAAGAATATCCACAGCTGTACTTGTTTGAGCTCTCTGGTAGAAATAAATAGCACCACCGATAATACTTACGCAACAGCATAATAAAACAATAACAATTATCACAATAATCATCGTCTTAGAACTACCAGATTTTTTTGTAGTGGTTGTAGTCGTAGTCGTCTCCTGCTTTGTAGCTTCTGGAGTCTTATCCTCCATTTTTGTCTCTTCTGCCATTCGTAAAAAAATAATAAATAAATTACTAAATAATATAACGTACTTTAAAAGAAAACTTCCTATAAATCAACTAGAAAGGGTAATTACTAACATGTCATTATTATCTGGATTGACTGAAAGCCTTGTCAGATCTATAATTATATTGACCATGGAGCAGTTTATTAAAAACTTCAACACGAAACTTTTGGTCCACCGATTCTTATGCCCCGTGGGGTATATGTAAGGTGAGCGGATATTCTAACGGAAGTCCGAACTACTGTTTCCGTGGTCGTTATAATTAAAAATTAGGAATGAGCAATTAGGGATAGGAATAAGAAATTTGAAATAAAGTTGCTTTGTTATTCAATTTCTAATTAAATAAGCGGTATTAGTACAGTGGTAGTATGCGTCCTTCCCAAGGACGTGGCACGAGTTCGAACCTCGTATACCGCTAATTAAAATTTATGATTCTAAGAAATAAAAAAATCTTCATACTCGCAGCACTTTTCCTACTAGTTACCGCCTTAACTAAAATTCCATCAATAGATCTGTTAGATAGAGATTTATCTTTCCAACTCTACAACTTATTCAAAAGTGAGTTCTTTACAAATCTTTTTGCTTTTATTAGTACTTACACCATAGTCATATCAACTATTGTTATTGGTTGCTTAATATTCCTAAAAACAAAAAATATATACAAACTTATAACTTTTGGTGTTCTTACTATTCTTCAATCTGGAATTGTAAGTATTATCCAGTTAATTATTCAAAGACCAAGACCCTTCACTAATAATGAAGCTATAGTTTATTTAGGAAATAATTTACCAATTTCATTTAGTTTTCCAAGCGCACATACAACGTTTGCGTTCTTTTTAGCATATATTGCTTCAAGGATTTTTCACGAAAGAAGATTTGTAACAATTGTTAGTTATATAGTTGCATTGTTAGTAGCATTTTCTCGATTATATTTAGGAGCACATTATATTTTAGATGTAACTGGTGGTGCTATTTTAGGAATATTACTAGGCATGGTTGCTATAAAAATATATTTTAAAATATCCTTACCTTAAAACTATGTGGATTTTAAGAGCAATTAGAACTGCTGGATCTAAAGGGATATCTGAGAATATTATTCCTCCAGTAGAAGATACAACTAAGCTAAGATTTAACTGGCCTGAAGAATTACGTCCACTAGAAGGCATGCCCCATGCAGTTGTTAGAGAGTTTACACTTGTTCGAGACCGTTTAACTATAGTAGTACCTGGTTACAGAAGTAGCGGAGAAAAACCAAAATACGAAGATATAATCTCGGATATTCTTATAAAAGGAGACTCAGCCGTTATTTCTACAAATAATCCAGATCCATACAATCAAGGTTTGGATGTGTATGCAAACTCAATCCGGGAACAAGTCATAGCTTTGGTAGATTATGCAATTATAAATTCGAAAAGACTTACAGGGCGGGAAAATGCAAAGATAACTCTTTATGGTTCTTCTGCAGGAGGAGGCGCAGTAGCTTTGGTAGCAGGACTTTATCCAGATATTATAGATAGTGTAATTTTAACTGGTCCATCATTAGATGTAACTGAAGGTTTGACGGATCACTTGTTAGAGTTGATAAGACCATTTCCGGGAAAAGTTTTCTTTATAAGATCAGAAGGAGATCTAATTTGTAATCCGGATGTTGTTAGGGAGTATTCAAGAATATTAGGAAATAGCAGAGAACTTGATGTTCATTCCATTCCTGGAAATGATCATGCTTTTGAATCTCCAGAAAATCATGAGCAACTCAGAAGGTTTCTGGTTGAAAGTTTTAACTCTCTAAAAGTTGTTGAGCAGTAAATTTACTTTACTTCCGTAATAAGATTTCCAATTCCAAGTTCTTTGTACTTTTCAATCTGAGATTTTTTTCTAATAGTCCAGACAAATAATTCGATTCCTTCAATCTTTGCTTCGAGAATAAATTTTTTAGAAATTAGAAAGCTGGCAATAGAAATGAACTTTATGTTATTTTTCTTCAATTGACTCCAAAACCATTTCCTATTTAATAAAAAGGAAGATGTTAGCTTTAGATGATATGATGGAAACAATAAACCGCATGTCAATTTTGTTGTTTTGGCAAGCTTGGAAATACCTTCCCAGTCAAACGACTGCACTCTATATGTTTTTGGTAGAAGCTTCTCATCTAAATCTCTAAAAGATTTCCTATCTTTAACCTCAACTAATATTTCTTTCTTTGGGAATTTGTTTATAACTTCGTGTAATGTTGCTAAACCTTCACACTTTGAATGTAAAAGATCATAACGGCTGCTAGAAATTTTCAAACCTTTTCCAAAAACTCTTTGTAGATCAGCATCGTGACTAAGAACAAGAATATTATCTTTTGTAGATCTAATATCAATTTCTACTGAATCAAAGCCATTACCAAAGGCTGCTTCGATAGCTTCGATTGTATTCTCTTTAATTTTTCTATTATGTACGCCACGATGAGAGATTAGATTCATCATAGGTTAATGATACTAGCTTTTGATATTAATTTATAGGTAATAACTAAGGTTAAACCCATAGTTTTTTGATACGAAATGGTACAAAAATTTCTGGTAGTATCTAACTCGATGGATACAGTTCTACAACCAAAACCTACAATTGAACAAATAAAGGCTTCACTACCACTTTATTTCAAAATCTTAGAAGAAACTCCTGATGGATTTAAAGTTAGAGGAGGAATGGCAGAAGATGCGCCAGTTTTTTTCGTAACTTTTCTACCTGAAAATGAGGAGGAAGAATTACTACCACTTAGATTTGTTAATGAAGCGACTGGAAAAGCTTACGAACTTTCAGTATCTAAGAAGGTAGAAACGGGTATAAGGATCTTCAAATTAAAAAATTTAGAAACGCGAATTGAAATTAATTACTTTGAGTTTAATGAGGACCTTACGGTAGGTGACTTTCTTGCTTGGGTTGGATCTAGAACATCTAGAAGTGCTCTGAAGTATATAGATATTGCTAAAGAGATTAGAGATAAAAAAATAGATCCTGGAGAAAAGCTTAAAGATTTCTTTGTAAAATATGGACATGCTTCTGTGGCTGGAATGTCTACCGTGGTAATGGGTATTGATAACCTGTCTATATTCCAAGCAATGAACTTCTTTAATAAAGATAGTATTGGTAACGGACAGGAATTTTCTTTTAGATATAATGCAGGAAATTTCCCAGAAATCATTTTTGATGCAAGAAAAGTAGAAGTAATCCCTGTAGAGCAAGGAGAAATGATAAATGACTTAATTTTAGATGTTCAACATTTTCAAGAAGGATCATATAGAAAGTGGAGGGATATTGTTACAGAAAGGCATAAGCAATTTATTGAAGGTAAGCCAGAAAAAATCTTAGCAACAACTCTATCAGCTAGAACTTTTGATGTAATTCGAAATCTATTACCTTTAGGATTAGAAACAAAAGTATTTTATGTTGGTTCAGTCCGAGATTGGTTAGCAGAAGTTGTACAGTTAAAACAATCTGTTTACTCTTCTAATCAAGAGCTTGCAGGAGATATTGAAGTTATGTTGAAAATGGGTGAGAGAGAGGAAGTTGTGGAATGGGGGCATCCACAAACCATAAATGCTGGTCTTTTAAAATACAGTGAGGGTACGGACACTATATCAGTTTCCTTAGAGAATCTTAAAATCTATATGCCAACGCTTCCTGGGTTTCAAGAACTGCTTGATAATTCAAAAAGTATACGTCGTAATGGTGTTAGAAATAATGTCACTACAATTGAAGATCTTAAATTTGACGGGACAGCCTTTGAGCATCTACTTACAATCTTTCCGCAATTAAATATATTAGAATTACAAAAGTACTTAAAAGCACTACCTGACGAATATAAAGTAGAAATTGGAAGAATCATATTTAGCGGTCACGACCATCACGATTTAATGCGTATTCTTGGAGACATAAGATCTTATATTAGTTGGTGGTACGAATCTTCATTTTCTAACTTGAGAGATTTTAATAGGCATAGAGCTTTTAGTAGGTTTATGCAAATGCTTGAAACTCAAGATATCGATTATATACTGGATTGTGGTTTCAATGATAATTTTCAAATGGAAGAGGCAGACTATTTAAAAGATTTAAAACCTGAGTGGAACGAAGACTTCTTGAAGATGTATAGAAAAATCAGGACGCTGAATGATAAATTAAAAGAAATGAATATTGATGAGAGCGTAAGAAGAGAGATTATAGTAAGTATTCTTCCACTAGGACATCAGGCTACTTTAATGATGAGTGGACCAGACACACAAGAGGTTTATTTCGCTGCGAGAAGAGGCGCTGGTAAACCAAAAAGCGGTGATTTCACTTATATGAAATTAACAGAAATGATGGCAGATATTTTAAGATCTAAAAATCCTTATATGAGGCATCTTCTAGAAGAGTTTGAAAGAATAAATCCAAACAGCTTTAAGCAATGGAATGATAGGTCCTAACTTATTTCCCTTTCACCTCAACATCTTTAAATACCTTACTTCCAATTGTTTTGTTCTGACCTTGGTATTTTCCATTATAAGGTTCATCTGCTTTTGTAGTCATTTCGCAAATTACAAACTGACCAATTCTTCTCCCAGCTTGAAGCTTTATTGGTAAAGAGTTTGCGTTGTATAACTCTAGTGTAATTTTACCTTCAAACCCAGGGTCAACCCAGCCAGCGTTCTGAATAAATAACCCCATCCTTCCAATTGAACTTCTACCTTCTACAAACGCAGTTAAATCAGCGGGTAGTTTAATATATTCTTTTGTTGTAGCTAAAACAAATGAGTTTGCAGGGATTGTAATTGTGTCAGAATCTATTTCTCTATACTTAATTGGTTTATCCATTCTAATAACATCCATTAAGATGTCATCAATAACCAAGAAGTTTTCTCCAAGGGTGCAGTCTACAGATGCTGGTTGAATTGAATTTTTACCAAGTGGAGTAATAACAAGATCACCTTTCTTCAAACGTTCTTTAATTGTCTTGTCGGATAAAATCATATTGGTGTGGAATTAAATAAGCTTATTTAATCTATCACACCAAAATTTTAACTACAATTGGCTATAGTTTTTATCTAAAAAGAATTAAAGTCTTTAGCTGATCTTCTGGAGTAATTTGTGGATCGTTTAAATATAGATTATAAGACTCTATAATTTTAGGAAAGTCTATCATTATATCTTTAAATGCTTGCCCAATGCCTTTGTAGCTTCCTGTATATTCGTATGCATTGAATTCCTGGTTAATTCTAATTACATTTGCATTGCTAGTTTGGACATCTTCTATCTCCTCACCTATCCAACCTCTACCAAAAGAGACTGATTTTTCTATTATACCGTTAAACTTGTTTCCACCTTTTACAACGAAACCTTGTTCCTTAGCCTTTCCTGAGAGCTTATTATAAGGAACCATCATTGGCATAAAGAAAAGATAAAATCCTCTCATTGTAAAAAATGTTCCTTTAACCTGAATTTTTTCGTAAGTTGTTTTCATACTTTGAGATAGTAATATAAATATACATATTCATTGTATATTAACTCTTAGTGATTACCAATATAGAAAGTAATATAGGATATCTGGGATAAATATTTTTTGACTCATAAATTCCAAGAGCTTTAAATTAACTTTTCTGATATCATTGATAGTAATGAACACACAAGAAAAAATGGTCAAAAAAAGAATATTATTTTTGCCTTTTCTTCTTCTAATAGGATTAGTTGTAATAGCGCTTCTAGTAATTGACTCCACAAATTCAGAAAAAAAGGTTGAAAATAATCCTATCTTTATTGCACAACCAAAAGACCTTTTGACACCAAAAGATATTCTTTTCGATAACCTTAATACAATTTCTGGAGATCAGAGACATCTTGCGTTCGTTACCGCAGAAGATTTCGGAATGAAAGCTGACAAGATCTGGCTAACTAACTCAGACGGATCTTCACCAACTATTGTTGCAAAAGCAGATGATTTGAAATATGTTTCAAATCCAATATTCAGTCCAGATTCAAAAACGCTTGCATATCTAAGAATTTATCCTTTCCAAATTTGGGTTTACAATGTAGAGACTGGTTTAGGTAAAAAAGTTGAACCAGACGATAAGAGATTAGAAAAATTTCTAAATCCAAGTCTTGGCTACGGAGGGGAAACTTACTTTAAATGGGTAGGAAATAATAATATAGAGTTTGAAAATAACTTAACTTCTCCTGCAGAAAGATATAGTATCGATATCAATACTAGAGATATACGGAAAACGGGCTCAAGTGTTGTTGTAGACGCTGGAATTACAGATGTACCACTTATGTCCCAAAGAGACGAAACTTGGGGTAACGATCAGTTAGGAGCTTGTACAGATGAAACAATTCATACTGCAGGATGTGCGGTATCTGCAATGTCTATGCTACTAAAATCTTATGGATTTGATACAGATCCACAGAAGCTAAATAACTTCTTAAGAGAGAATAATAACCAAGGTTATGTTGATGACTGTAATATTAAATGGTACATAATTCCTAATTATTTTAAGGGAATTAGACTTGTTGGTGCATTTTTCAACGAAAAAACATTCACAAGATTAGATAAAGAACTAGCCAGAGGAAATCCTGTAATAATTGGTTTTAATAAAGTTCCGTTTACAAGCTTACAGCACTGGGTTGTTGTTACTAAGAAGGTGGGAGATACTTACTACATTAATGATCCGTGGTCTCTAGATGGTAAACAAGAGACTTTAGATGATTTTGGAGGAACATTCGATCATTTAATTGTGTTCGAGAAAACTTCTTAACTTTACCACCTGTAAATCTCACGTAGCAGTCGATCTTAGTCAGAGTGGCTCTATAGTTGTGCCTGGCAGCTCATCTTGTTACGAGTTGTGGGTTAAGAGTTGCGTGTTGAATCTCATTCTTATTCAACTAGTAACTCGCAACCCGTAACACGCAACTTAAAGAACGGCCAAATGTAGGAGTGATGTAACTCTGATAAATGCTGAGTGCCAATTGGGGAAATTAGGTGGGCTAAAGCCAAGCAAAATCTAAAAAGCTCGCAAGCTCGCTTAAGATTTGGCCTGTAACTTCATAAAACTTGCGGGACAAGGATTCGAACCTTGATAGGTGGCTTCAAAGGCCACAGTCCTACCATTAGACGATCCCGCAATAAATATTACGAGTTAAGGGTTACTAGTTTCGGGTTGAATGAATTCTCTTTATTCAACTCATAACTCATAACACGCAACCCATAACCATTAACCATTCTTGCATTATATTTAAGTTAGCTTCGTTTGGCAAGTGAAACCCTGTAGTCAGTTGTCAGTGACACAATACAATGAATTCGGCGGTAAGGTACATCAGCATTGACTTTAAGCCACTTTATTGATATAATATAATCATGACAAAAAACTTAAAAGATCTAAATAGTGTTAACTTATCTGGAAAAACTGTTATTGTCAGAGCAAATCTAGACGTCCCATTGAAAGATGGCGAAGTAGCAGACAGCACTAAAATTAAACTCCTTTTACCAACTATTCTCCATTTACAGAAAAATAATTGCAAAATTATTCTAATTGGACACCTTGGAGAAAAATTAGGTGAATATAATGACGCATTCTCTTTAATGCCTGTTAGATTTGAACTAGGAAGAGCACTACAAAAGCCAATTAAGTTCGTAAATATTGCAACTTCAGATAACTCTATTAAATTTATGGAATTAGGCGAAATCCTAATGCTAGAAAATTTATTCTTTTCTAAGGAAGAGTATTCTACTAATGCAAAAACAAGAGAAGAATTTGTTAGACATGTTGCTAACTTTGCAGATTTCTTCGTAAATGAAGCTTATGGTGTTGAAGATAAACTTGCTACAATTCAGGATCTTCAGAAAATGTTAAAACCAGTATACGGATTCAACTATATTAAAGAAATTGAAGCTATAGATAGATTGGCTAAACCTCAAAGCCCATATGTTGGAATTGTTGGTGGAAGTAAACTTTCAGATAAACTACCATTGTTAAAAATGCTTGCTAAAAAGGCAGATTATATCTTGTTAGGAGGAGCAATCGCTTACGATTTCTTAAACTATAATAAAGTAAAAGTAGGGAAATCTAATCTTACAAAAAATTCTAAAGCAGATATCAAAGAAGTTGTAGAAATTGCAGCAAAGAAAGGTTGTAAAATAATACTGCCTGTTGACCATGTTGCTGGAGCAGAGTTTAAAGAAAATACAAAAGCTGTAAAGGTAGACTCAGCAGAGATTCCAGATAATTTAATGGGTATGGATATTGGTCCAAAAACAGTAGAACTTTATAGAGACATTATAGAAAACGCTCAAACAATTCTATGGTCTGGAACTATGGGAGTATTCGAATGGGAAAATTTTTATAAAGGGACAGAAGCTGTTGGAGAATATATTTCTTTAATAACTCCAAAAACTGCATTTAAAGTTGCTGTTGGAAACGACACACTATTTGCTATTAGCAAATTAAAACTAAAGCACAAAAAGTTTAACCATATCTCAACAGGTGCTAACTACTTCCTTAAGCAGATAGCTTAAAGCTCATCCATCGCAAGATATCCAGCAGGTACTCTATGCATATCCAGAGGTAATTTTATTGTAAAAGTTGTACCTACATTTAGTTCGCTTTTGTAATCAATTGTCCCGTACATATTGTCAATAAAAGTTTTAACAATCATAAGTCCAATTCCAGTTCCTTTTTGTTTACCTGTGACATTATCTGCTCTACCAAAGTCTCGGAAGATAACATCTGAAAATTCAGAAGGTATGCCTATTCCATTGTCCTGGACTTCAATTTGTAGTTGATTATTACTGATCCTAAAACTCACCTTAATAATAGATTCGAAATTTTCCTTAGAATACTTTATTGCATTTCCAATCAAGTTCACCAGTACTCTATAAAGTCCCTTCTTATTAGTGAATAACTTAAAGTTGAAAGGAATAGTTTTCTTATCAACGTTAACTTCTATCGTCACTTGAGTATCTTTTGGCTTTTCCATAACTAAGGCTTCGCAAATTGCTTTTATATTCTCTATTTCTGCTCTTAAACTAAACCATTCCATTGTTTGATTAAATTCAGATGTTGCTATTAGATTATTATTTGCTTCATCTATATCCCTTGAAGCAATTTTTGCTTGTTCTTCAATTGTGTTTAGCTTCCTTAGAAGCTCAGGCTCGACTTTTCCATAAAGTCTTAATAAAAGAGTTTTAATTAAATATACAGAAGTATTTATGGTGGTAGCATTGTTTTTTGAATCGTGACTTACTCCAGAAAATATTATTCGCATTAATCTGTTTACCTCTAGCTGATCATCTAATTGATTCTTTAATTTCACTTCATTATTTAGAATTTGAAATTTGTATCCAACAATCTTATTACCCAAACGGAGTGGAAGTAGGTTGCACATCACACTTATTTGCTTGTCTCCTTGGAGGTCAAAATTTAAATCTTTAATTATTTCTCCATTTGTGACTTTTTCAATTAACTCTTCTGCTGTCAGATTACTATTTTGAACAATTTGTTCGAATAAATAATCAAGTGTAAGCGATGGAAAAGTCTCACCAAATTTCCCATCAAAACTTTGGTTACTAAAGGTATTTGGGTGCCCATACAAATGTACTAATGTTGCAGTCTGATCTTCTATAAATTCGGTTAAGAAAGCCATCCAGTAGGGATAATCAGCATCCTCTATTTCTAGAGGCATAGGAACGAAATTGAAAGGGTTTGGTTCTTTTGTTAAATCTAAATTCGACATTACTAGAAGGATAGTGAATATTTAACGCTCAACTTAAAAATAGTATATGACTGTTAACCACTCTTAACTAAACTATTATATAACAAATTAATAGCGGTAATTAAATTTTCAGTCAAAAGGAATTTTCAATATTTGATGACAAAACTTAGCGAAACTATCCGTAATACTTGACACAAAACACTTCCCGGATATCCTTCACCTTATTGACTTTCTAAGAGAAAAGGTATATAATTTCCTTTATGTGTCAAAACAATCTGGCATGTAAGTTAGGAACTGTTAACTGATATTGGCAACTTTACTACAGTGTTAGTAAATGTAATAATATAAACATAATATATTAAAATGTCTCAATGGAGGCAAAAAAAGCGTTAGGTGAAATAGCGCAAACAGTAGACAGCGAAGTAGACAGAATCCTTAGGGATGAAGCGAAGCTTTCCCAAAATATATCTCCAATAATTAAAGAAATTCTTACAACATTTCCTGTTGTTTCTTTTGGCGGCAAGAGATTAAGAGCAGCTTTTGCTTACTACAGCTACATTATGCATAACGGTAGAAATAAGGAAGAAATAGTTAAAGTAGGGGCTGCCTTAGAACTAATGCATTCTTACCTTCTTGCTCACGATGACATGATGGATAGATCTGATATGAGGCATGGAAAACCTACAGTAAACAAATACTACGAAGTAATGGCAAAAATGCAGAAGTTTAGAAGACCAGAAGCCGTGCACTTTGGAGATAGTATGTCTGTTAACGCAGGAGATATATTATGCCACTTGGCCCTAGATGTAATTACAAACTCAAAGTTCGAGGCTCACAAAAAATTAAAAGCACTTTCCAAAATTAATTCCGAATTTAAAGATACAGGTTACGGCCAGGTTATAGATGTTTATGGAAGTATTTTAAAATCTGTTGACGAAGACTATGTAATGCAAGTTCACTACTTTAAAACTGGAAAATATACATACGAAACACCTTTACATGTTGGTGCAATATTAGCTGGTGCAAATCAAAAGCAACTTGATGCACTTACAGCATATTCAATACCTGGTGGAATCGCATTTCAAATACAAGACGATGTTTTAGGTATGTTTGGAGACGAGAAAAAATTAGGAAAAAGAGCAGACTCAGATTTAAGAGAAGGTAAGAAAACACTTTTGATAGTAAAGGCTATGGAAAAAGGAACTCCAAAACAAAAGAAAAGAATAGAGGAATGCTTGGGTAATCAGGAAATTAATTATGATGACTTGGAAGATATTCGAAAGATAATAATAGATACAGGATCTTTAGAATATTCTAAGTCCGTAGCAAGAAAGCTTGTTCTAAAAGCTAAGAAAGCAATAAGTGATACTAAGGATTTAAATTGGAGTCCAAAAGGAAAAGCCTTCTTAGATGCAATTGCGGATTATATGATTACGAGAGAATATTAGGATTTGTGTTGCAATACAATGCGTAAGCATAATAAAAATGATATAAGTCTGTGCTAAAACTATATTATAAAGATATAGTTTTTTATTACTCTAAAATTATTAATATATTTATACAAGTTTACTAAAATTTATTCATTGTATTGCAACACAAATTTATGAATAAACAATACTACGAGTTAGGACAAAAAATAAGAAACTTCAGAATTCGATCTGGTAAAAGCCAGATGGAATTAGAGTTAGAGATTGGTGCATCGGCTGGAAGTTTGAGTCGAATTGAAAATGGTGAAGTTAATCCAACGAAGGAGACATTGATGAAAGTTGGTGAGGCTCTTAGGTTAAATACTTCAGAGATTGCGAGCCTTCAAAATTTAGAAGTTCTTTCACCAGAACAAGTAATGAGAGCAATCAATACTTTTACAAGGTCGCTTGAGATAGATGAAATAATAAGTAGTGCGGTTGATATCTTATACGGACTTTATCCACACTATAATGGCAGTGTTCTACTTTTAGTTGACGAAGATAATAAGAATATCTTGAGAGCAAAGGCAGTTAGTCAGATGCCAGGAATAATAAAAGTACACGAATTATTAGGTGGGACAGTAGACAAATTCCCATTCTACTTAGATAGAATTCTAGAAGAAAATGAGGCACTGATAGTTAGGACTCTCAGAACGGGCAAAAATTATATTAGCAACAAACTTAGTGAATTTTCTGAAGGCGCAATGAGCAATGGTATAGTTGAAGCTGCTGCCAAGGTACTAGGGTTCAAAACTGGAATAACAATACCGATCGAATCTGTTTCAGATAGGATAGGAGTAATTCTATATACCAAGGATGTTGAAGAACCTTTCACGGAGTACGAACAGAAAATCCTAAAATTATTGGCTGACCAAATAGGGATTGCAGTTAATAATGCGAGAATCTTTAAACAACTAAAAATGATGAATAAATAATATGGTAAACCAAGAGTACTTAAAGCTAGGACAAAAAATAAGGAACTTCAGAATACGATCTGGTAAAAGCCAGATGGAATTAGAACTTGAAATTGGGGCTTCTGCTGGTAGTTTGAGTAGAATTGAGAATGGAGAGGTTAATCCGACGAAAGAGACGTTATTGAGAATAGTTGATGGTTTAAAATTAGTTTCTTTTGAAGCAGGTACCCTGTTTGGAATAGATATGAGTGATAGCTTATCCAACCTATTTAATACTTCAAAAGAGATTTTAGAAATTAATGATATTGTACAGGTCGTACAGAAAGCAGTTGATTCGATAACTTATGAGTTAAATCTATTAGGCTCATTTGTTGTGCTTAAGAAAGGAGATTTCATCCAGTTGCAGACTTTTGCAAAGTCTTGGTACAGTGACATGGCAATGAAGGTAATTAATACACCATTGCTTGAGGTGAAGGCTCCAATTACTTTAGACTCAAAAAATCTCATGGTAAAAGCAATTTTGGATCAAAAAGTATATTACAGTGAAAATCTGGAAGATTTCGTTGTACCTGCTGTTAATAGAACTACATCTAAAATACTAGAGAAAGTTACTGGTGTTAGATCTTCTATAGTCATCCCTCTTATCTTTAATAATGAATCTATTGGTGCAATGCATTTTAGTAAGAGTTATTTAGATGATTTTAAGAATGAGTTGCCATTTCTTAAGTCGTTTACTGAGTATTTGGCAAATATATTATTTAAAATCTATAAAAATGATTAACCAGGAATATTTAAAATTAGGTCAAAAGATTAGGAATTTCCGTATTAGAACTGGGAGAAGCCAACTAGAACTTGAGATAGAAATGGAGTCCTCATCTGGGAGTTTAAGTAGGATTGAAAATGGAGAAGTAAATCCAACAAAGGAGACACTAATGAAGCTAATAACTATTTTAAATCTATCTTCGTTTGAAGCAGCAACTCTTTTTGGATTCGAGATGACGGATATACCGAATCTTCTGAAAACAAGTGTAAATATCGCCAATGCAAAGGATCTGGAAGAGGTCTTGCAGAGATCAGTCAATGACATAGTGTTTGAATTAAATTTGCTGGGATCTTTTATTACTTTAGTAGAAGGTGATAGACTTTTTGCTAAGACTACAACTCAAACTTGGTATACAGAGTTATCGATGAAAGTTATAGGTAAGCAATTCAATAGTTTGAGTGTATCTTTAATAGAAGATACAAGTAATCTTATGGTTAGAACATTCTTAGACAGGAAAGTATACTATTCTGAGGATGTAAATGATTTTATTATCCCTGCAGTTAACAAGACAATTGCTAACATTTTAAAAAGTATTTCTGGTGCAAAATCTGGGGTCTCTTTCCCGATAATAAGTAAATCAAAGGTCTTGGGGACAATCTATTTCGGTAAAAATTACATGGACGATTTAAAGAATGAGCAACCAATTCTACAAGCGTTTACGGATTATATTGCTATGGCTTTAGAAAAGTTTGATAATAAGTAATATAAACAATGCCTATGAATTATTCATCAAAAAAAGACATAGAAGTTGAATTACAGTCTATTCTGCATTCATTAAAATCTGGAGATATTAACCCATCTGCCTACGATACTGCGTGGGTGGCAAGAATTCCGAATAAAGAAAAAACTGGGCCTAGGTTTAGTAAGTGTTTGGAATGGGTTTTAAATAATCAACAAGAGGATGGTTCTTGGGGAGCAACTGATGTACTTTACTACCATGACAGGATAATAAATACACTAGCATCAATCCTTACTTTAAAAAACTGGAACTCCTCGAATTCAATAATTAATAAGGGTATAGATTTTGTAAACGAGAATCTAATTAATCTAAAGAAAGATCATCATGATACGATTGGTTTTGAGCTTTTATTACCATCTATAGTAAAGAAATTAGAAAATCTAGGTATATTATTTAATGATACTAATAAAGTAATTATTGATTCTTATGTAAAACTAGGAGAAAAAAAGCTAAGTAAGATCCCACTTGAAACCTTATATGTAGTAAAAACTAACCTTAGCCATTCAATGGAATTCTTAGATGGGTTCAATCTTGATTTCAAAAAAATCAATTCTACACAAATGTTAGGAAATGGTTCATTTGGTAATTCACCAGCCGCAACTAGCTTCATGTTAATGCAAGTTGAAGATTCATTAAGTGAAAAATACATAATGGATTTATTAAATACATTTGGAGATTTTGTACCAAGTATTTATCCTTTTGAAATATTCGAAAGGGGATGGATTTTAGATAGCATAAATTATTGTGATATTAAAACGCAGGAACTTGGTGAAGTTGTAGATTATCTTAAAAGAAACTGGAGTGATAAAAATGGGATCTCTATCTCTAACACATTTCCATATACCGATTTAGATGATACATCATTGATATTTAAAACTTTGACTGAAAGAAATATTGAAATCTCACAAGATACATTTCAGTTCTATAAAAGAGGTGAAGTTTATGTTTGTTTCCCATTTGAATTAGATCCATCAGTGAGTACATATGTACATTTTCTGGGTGCTTTAAATTCAATTAAATCTATATCAAAGAATTTAGAAATTGATCGAATCAATATTATTAAATATATATATTTGTTTCAGGAACCAATGGGTTTTTGGTTTGATAAATGGCATATTTCTCCTTTTTATACTACTTCACATTTACTCATAGAACTTTTGAAATATAATAATGGAAGTGATGTTGAGTTTAATAAAGCATTAGAATGGATAATTGATTCGCAGAATATAGATGGAGGATGGGGCTATTTTGATAAAAGCACAATTGAAGAAACTGCATATGTCCTTGAATTTCTTATATACTACTATAAAGAATATACAGTAGATAAATCCAATTTAGAATTAATTAGTAAAGGTATAGAGTATTTAAAGAGTAAAGGTAGCGTAGAAGAAGAGTTTATTTCAAGCTTATGGATTGATAAAGGACTTTATTCTACCAAAACTATAAACAAGGTATTATTTCTTTGTGTAATTTATCTGCATTTACAGCTTAAAGAAATTTTTTATGAATGAATCTTTGATAGAAAAATTAATAAAAAAAACAAAAGAATATTTAAAAGATAATAATATAAACCTTATAAGAGATTTGGATGTTTTCTTGAGAGCGACTACAAGTATTAATTTAAATTTATATCTATTTTTAAAGGATGAAGTACTTCTTGAAGAAGTAGTGTTCATTAAGAATTTGTATTCAGTATGGAATGCTTATGTCGACGATGAGATGGATAATATGAAAACAAAGACAGCCTTGGATTCAAGCCTTTTATTTTTGGTTTCTCTAAACAATAATAATGATCCTTCTGTAACAATCCTAAATACCATTTTAGACACACTAGAAGACAGAAATAAGGAGTTAGTAATTCTTGATTTACTGGAGGTTATCAATGGATTCAATTATGAATATTATATAAATTTAAATAATAAAGTCGCAAATTCAATAGAATATGAGAAATACAGTACAGTAACGGCAGGGGCAATGGTTTATTTAGACATTGATGCAATCTATTCTGATTCTGATATAGATAATTCTCTCTATAGAAATTTAAGGGTGTCTTATGATTATTATGCGAAATCTATAAAATATGCTTCTGACATATCGGGAATAGAAAGGGAACTAAAAGAAGAAAACAGTCTAAATATTGTTGTTATTACTGCTATTGAAAAGGGAATAATTACTTATGAAGAATTCAATAACAGTAAATTAAATTCAGAACAAATTCTTACTAAGTTAAGACCAATTTTAGATTCAATTACTAAAAAATCATTAGACTTTATGAATGAGGCTGAAAAATATTTGTCACAAATTGAAACTATAGATAGAATGAGAGTATCATTGACATATAAGAAAGTAATAGAAACATACTTAACCCAAAAAGATAATTTTTTTTAAATGTTTTCATTTTTCAATACTAAACCAAAAGAGAATTTTAAAGAAGGTACAATTGAGTATGAAACACTCAAGCAGCAGCTGGAGGCTGTCATTGAAGTCAATAGAGCCATGGCAGGTATTTTAGATATAGATGAAGTGTTGAAACTAATTACAAGTAAGTTGGTTTCAGTGATAAATGTTTCGTATGCTGTTATTTTTGTTTGGGATGAAATTAATCAGAAAGTTAACGTAAAAAGTATAACTATTCCTGGATTTGCGCAAACATTGATACAAACTGCTTTAGGCAAACCTATTGAAGAAGTAAGTCTTTCTGTAAAGGACCCTGAGGAAAGTAAAAATGATTATGTACAATCGATTCTTCAGGAGAAAATTTTAATTTCAAATGATTTAAGTACAAGTGCATATCCTTTCTTAAGCAAAGGTCTTTCAAGAACTTTACAGCCATTATTAAGCATGAAGCTAGCTGTTAGTATTCCTTTAATAATGAGAGGACAGAAGTTAGGTGTTTTAGGAATTATTTGGAAGAACGATACCTTAAATGAAGATATCAAAACACTTATTTTAACTTTTGCTAATCAAATTAGCACTACAATATATAATTCAAGATTATTTAGTCAAGTAAAAACTCAAGTTAGCCAGCTTGAATTAAAAAATGAAGATCTAACATCCTTATATAACCTAACATCCCAAATCTCAAAGTCATTAGATATAGCAACCGTAGCTCAAACTGCTGTAAATTCTTTACCACAAGATAAATTCATTATCGGTTCAGTACTTGCAGAATATCATAAAGAAAGTAACGCTCTGCAGAATATTGCACTCACTGAAAATGCTCTGTACTTCCAAGTAACAAAAATTATCCAAGATCCTAAACAGTATAAACTTGAATTAGGCGGGCCTGGTTCGGAACTCAATTTAGCAGTGAAAGCTTATAAGCAAGGGATTCCTCAATATTCAAATGAACTAAAGGACTTCTTAGCACCCACATTGCCCGGACCATTGATATCTGCAGTAGAGGCTGTTCTTCAGATTAAATCTGTAGCTTCGTACCCTCTAATTATTAGAGGAGTTGCAATCGGAACTCTAACATTCTTAATTAAAGACAAAACTGCCGAAGAACTTTCTGAAAGTGAGAAACAACTTTTAGGCACATACACTTATCATATTACAATTGCTTTAGAGAATGCAGAACTATATAAACAACAAAAACTAACTCAAGCAAATCTAGAAACTGCACTTGCAGAAGTCCAAGCATTAAGGCAGCACGAACAAGATATGATAGATATTATGGGTCACGAGCTCAGAACACCTATTAGTATTGTTAGAAATGCATTAGGAATGTTGGAAATGGAATTGCATAATACTGGAGAAATTAAGAAAGAGAATCTAGGAAAGTTCTTAGATATTTCTATGGAATCTGCTAGAAGAGAAGTTAAGCTTGTAGAAACATTGCTTTCTTCTGCAAAAGCAGACAGTAGAGGATTCCAGTTACTATTTGAGAAGGTCGACTTTTTGGATGTTGTTAATGACTCTATGGAATTTTTTGTTAGAGAAGCAGAAAAGAAAAATATTCAGATTAAATATACAAAACCGACAGAAGAAATATTTGTATTTGCTGATAGAACTAGAATTCAAGAGGTCATGGATAACTTGTTAAGCAATGCTGTTAAATATACAGATACTGGTTTTATTAAAATTAATGTAAGAGTTCAAGATGGTTTTGCATGGATTGAAGTTACAGATACTGGAATTGGTATGAGTGAACAAGACTTAAAGAGTATAGGTCAGAAATTCTATAGAGTAGATCAGTACATGGATAATGGACCAGCAGGAGCTCCTAAAACAGAGAAACCAAACATTATTAGACCTGGAGGAACAGGACTTGGACTTTATGTTACATTCAGTCTTGTTAAAGTTATGGATGGAAAGATAGATGTAAAATCTCAAATTGGTGTTGGTAGTACATTCTCTTTTGGAATGCCTTTATACGAGGGGCAGGAATCTAAGCAAGAGCAGAGGAAGCCTTAAATTCTCCTAAAATCACACATTTTTATTGAAAATCTCCATTTTCTGGCAAAATTTGTATTGCAATACAATGTAATGCTAGTCAAAATTTGATAATATCAACGCAATATATCTTAAATCTGTTTATGAAGGTTAAATTTCATACTATTGCTTTGGTAATGAGTATTCTAACTGCAATTATGCCACTAACTGGGAGTGTGAAAGCTGCATCAGAACAAAATCAACAGTCAATAAGGATTTGCTTTGTAAATCTTAATAACGCTGGTAATGTAATTTCTGCTTTGCCAGAAGGTACTTCTATAAACATAAACTTATATACAGACCCTGGTCATCTAGTTGAAGGCCAGATAAATAGTTATGGAACTAATAGCATTTCAATCTCACAAAGCTCAATAACTCCGGCTAATACAGATTTAACTGGGAGTGGATCTTTAGATAGTTACTGTATAAAGAATGAATTTACGAATGATGTAAATCACGAATATACCTACACGCAAGCTGTTATAAACTCAAGTTTTGATTGGCTTCCTATCAGATACAACGATGAAATTAGCATTAATTACGTTCATCCAGATATTGCATTTCCTTATTCAGGAGAGTGGTTCGATAATATTGCTGGAAACGAAGCTTCTAGAAATACTAACGCAGATGGTCATATAACAATGTCTTCAAGCAGAGCAGACAGGACTTTGGTTATAGTTTCTCAACTAGATCAAAACCTACCTACATATGATGTGAATTTTGGAGATGCTATTGCTGGAGCGAATGAATATACATTGAGTACTGTTCCAAACACATTACAACCTGGTTCTACAATGAAATTAAGGTTAGCTGTGCAGAATATGGGTACTTTAAAGTGGCTTTCTTCTTTAGATGGAACTGCTATAAATCCAGTAAATATATCTTATCACTGGAAAAACTTAGATGACGATTCTTTAAGTATATATAACGGTAATAGGGCACCGCTAAATCACGATATTGAGTACACATTCAATGACAGTAATATCGACTTAACTGTAAATGCACCAAATGCTCCAGGAAGTCATCAGTTAATCTTAGATTTAGTTCACGAAGGAGTAACATGGTTTTCTGCAAAAGGTGCTAATACTAAAACCTTTAATATACAAGTTGGGAGTGCTCAGCAGGCAGCTCCAGTTATTCAACCCGTAACTAGTAACCCGCAACCTGTAACCACAATTAGATCTTTATCTCCACAAGCACTAACTGCTACACTTTCAAGCAGTACAACATATACAGTAGAACCTTACTCTGGAAATCCAAACTGGCATTGTGGAGGATACGACTGTTTAGTTGGTATTGCAGAAGAGTTTTACCAATGTTCTGCAAATGGAATTCCAAATAGCTACACAGGAACAGACATTAATATTCTTAAAACACAATGCTGGTGGCCAATATATCAGGCAAATCTAGGATATTGGCAAGGTTATATACCTCCTGTATATGCTGGAACACCCTGGAATTACATTCAAGTGGGATGGGTTTTGACTATACCAGCTAATGGAGGAGTTGTGAATCCACCTCCGCCTCCTGTACTATCACCTGTAGTAAACATTAATACTAATAGTGGTGCAACTTTAGCAGATCCATTTGCTGGACTTTTAGGCACATGGACAGGCTGGCCACAAGTAACATTCGATAGATGGATTGCTTGGGATGGAAGTTACAAGGACGACAATATTAAATGGTCTGAAACTACAAGACCATCAGCCCCACAACTTACTAGTATTATTACAAGTAACGATGGAAATTCAGCAACTATTTATGGAGTAGGAATACCTAAAAACTTTCCTATGAATATTAGAGTCTGGAACGAATTTAGAAATTGTTGGGCATGTGGAAGCGGTTGGGAATTTGCTTATCAGCAAGGTACAGCTCAAAATGTAAAAGTAGTATTCTTTAAAAACAACTGGCAATACCTTGGAGAGGTTTGGAATGATAACCCTTCGGGAAGATTTAGTATTAATCTACCTAAAGGTGCAATTAATCCTGGAGATAATATTTTCGCAGAAGTACAGATAGAGGCAGACTATACATTTAATGGATTACACTGGTGGAGTAATACTACAGAGAGTAGAAACTTTAATTTAAGAGATCCAAAATATACTGGATACCCATATTTTGCAAGTGGAGGAAGTGGTTCTATAAGAGTTCCAGAATTTTATGCAGATTTACGTTCAAATGAAGAGAAGTCTATTGACTCTAGAGCAATAGCTATTGGGGCAACCGGGGCAAGTTCAATTACTAATATTTGTGGGTATCCAGCAAAAACATATTCGAATGTTATAAACGGACCCGGTGCAATAATTTATGTAAACAACAGAGCTATCTATACTTATGGAGGAACATGGGATACGTTTAATTACTATGGTGATAAATGTACTAGATTCAGTGTTCCAACAGACGATCCACATACAGCCTCACCCGGAGTATTTAACACACCTGGTGCATATCAAGATTTTCAAAAAGGAAGGATTTATTGGAGTTGGAAGTATTTAGGAAAGTTTACTTATGGGGAGATTTCGAATAAGTATGAATATTTAGGTGGAACAAACTCTCATTATGGATGGCCAACAAGTGAGACATTTGTAATAAATAGTTATGTATGTCAAAACTTTGAGGCTGGGAGAATATGTACAGATAATTACCAAACTGATCCGGGTGTAACTTATGTAGACTTTACAGGTGTTGGTAACGAACAAGTTCTATTAGAGCCATCAATAAATGATAGTATTTCAACTGCATTAAATGCATTTATAGATGAATATAGAGCATTTATGTATACAACAAATCCACTTGATCAACTGGGAAAGCAAGCAGAGATAATGGTACATTACATATACGGAGCTGGGAAAGGCTTTTTAGAAAGTCTAGACGGAGCAATACACTTAGTGGAAGGCATTCTTGTTCAAGGCACACTACCTTCAATAGTCGATGGGATAAATAAATTATTTACGGATAAACAATTGCTTGGATACATTGTACAAGGTCAACTAGATTCATTTACAAATCTACCATTCTTGCAGAAAGTAGAAGCACTTGGAAACTTAACACAGAACATTGTACTAGTTGCAGCAGCAGGTTATGGGATAGTAAAGGGTGCAGTAAATCTATTTACAAGTGGATATACTTTCTTAAAAGAATCTATTATTGCAGGGACATTTGCAGAAGAAGCTACTCAATTTGTCTATGGAGGTGTAGAAGCAATTATAAATGTTGGTAAGAATGGTCTAGTTAAGATTGATGATATAATTACTGCTATTAAGGGAATGAGCTGGGAAGATGCAAAATCGTTTGTGTTAGATTTAACAATTTCATCTAAGGAAAAAGCTTATGCTTTAATTACATCTGCAAATGGAAATCCAGCTAAAACAATATTTTATTCACTGAGAGATAAAGATATTTTCTGGTTAGAAGAAGGTACATTGTCTGGAAAACCTAGTGGATTAGTTCATATTGTTGAAAGTCATTGGGATGATTTTGTTAGAAAATTTGGAATTACTACAAGAGATGAATTGTTAGAATTGGTTAAAACTACTGTATCCAAAGGAACTATGAGCTCAAATGAACCTAGTGGAACCACCTTTACTTACATTGATGATTTAGGAAGAGGAATGGTTGTTAATACTGGTAATAATGGATATATTGTTGGTGCAAATCCTATTTAATATTTTAATTAATTGCAATGAAGATACGAGTATCAGCTGATTACAATTCGTTAGGATTATGGGACATTGAAGATGGATCCCGACTAAATTTAAAAAAAATTAAGATTTCTGATGATTTAATACAACTATTAAAGAAATGGATAATAACTTATTCAGAAATAATTGATTGGAGTAATCCTGGAAAAGAAAAAATATTGAGCGATGAATTTATAATTAGTTTAAATAAACTTGAAGATGAAGTATTTGATGAAGTAAAAAAAGAATTAGGAAAAGATCATGAATTGATATTCAAATCTCATAAATTACCTTTGAATTCTAAATAAAGGTACAAAAGTTGCAGTTGATAAAACAGGAAAAATTCTATCAACATATCCTCTTAATTAGTTTTTAAACAAAAATAAAATGAAATTAACTCCTAAAGAGAATGTAAAAGATCTATTAAGTACTTTAAACAGTTCTAACCTTAAGACCTTGGGCTTGCCTTTTGAACTAGAAATTAACGATAGAAAAGAAGATGTAACTTTCTGGGTTTTTGCATCAATTCCATTTGTAGAGGAGATAAATGGCCTTTTAGAGAAAAATAATTTTAAGATAATGTTAATAGATGATGGCTCTGATATTGAATTTGAAAAAATTGATTCGGGTTATTCTGTTCTTTCTACCTCAGATCGAACTAACAAGGAAGTTGTAAACACACAAGATATTAAAGATTTTGTTATATCTTACTGGAAAGACTTATCTAACTTACTTGGAGATGAAGTAATTCAAAAAATAAAAGAAGAAATTAATAATAAATAATTATATTTTAAAATTAGAAAATGTTAATCAGAAGATTACTTGCGAGGTATATAGATAATATTTTAATTCTTGTACTTTCAATATTAATTGGAGTAGCAGCTTTAGACATTAGTAGGGCAATTACTACTGAAAAAATAGCATCAAATATTTCAGTTGCCTCATTTTTGATTGGTTTTGTTCTGTTGTACACAATAGATTATGTAATCCTAACAAAAAAATCAGGACAATCTATTGGTAAGAAAGTATTAAGAATTAAGTTAATAAATGATGATAAGAGCGAAATTAAATACACTACTATATTCTTTAGAGAACTTGTATTGCAGATAATATCTATTGCAAGTGGTCTTGGATTAATTCTTCTACTAATACCATATTTCGCTAAAGAGCATAGACTACTGCACGATTTTATATTCAAGACAAATGTAATAAAAAAGCAGGAATCTAAGCAAGAGCAGAGGAAGCCTTAAAACCCAAACAGCACCGCAGCTACAGAGCTACTTACATTTAAACTAGCACCTTTCCCATACATTGGAATTAATACAGCTTTATCACAACTTTCTAAAGTTGTCTTTGTTACTCCAAAAACTTCCGAGCCTGCTATAAATGCTACTTTATCTTTTCCTTCTAAATACTTTGGTAGATCTTCAACTAAAACATAGTCGTCTGTTAGTTCTATAGGCATAATTTCGAAGCCATCCTTCTTTAGAGAGACAATAACTTCCAATGTAGAGTCTTTATACTCCCAGTTTACAGAGTTCTCTTTAGACCTAGACGCTTGTCTTAATTCTTTACCAAAAGGAGGTCTATGTGAAATACCTGTTAGGTATAGCTTTCTTACTCCTGCTGCGTCTGCAGTTCGGAAAATACTTGCAACATTCCTTGCGTATTGAATATTTTCTAGAATTAGTACTATTTCTCTGTTTCTTTTAAATTGTTTTGTTATTTCTCTTTTAACTTCGTGTTTTCTAAGTTGTTTCATTGCTTTTTGTTAATAATGGTTTGCTGATATAGTATAATAACATATTTACTGGTTTCGAGTTACGGGTTGAGGGTTACAGGTTAGAATCTCATTTTCTTGGCAATACCACCTATATTACTCACTTGAAAGTCGAACTTGGGCAGAGTGGCACTATTGTAAGATTGACTAAGAATAAAAATTTATATCTATAGGTTTCGGGGATCCCTCCGCGCTCGGGATGACAATTATATGAAAACAGCTACTAAAATTATTGCATCACTCTTACTTTTAATAGTATTTATTTCTGCATGCGCGGCTTTGATGGTTGGAACGTTTGCGGGTTTGTTTTTGCATACTTTTCAAGTATTTACAGATAAAAGACCGATTGCAGAGTTGAGTATTAGTGAACAGAAGACAGATCAGTATGGGGAATATGCAGATGTTTCTTTAAAGATAATCAACAGACAATCTACAGCTCTAACTTGGGCTTTGTTAAATAATAAGTCCGACTTTAATGCAGAACTACCTGTGCAAAACTTTAAAGTTTATGGAGATTTTGTTTATGTGGGCGGACCGATTGTAAGGTTTAACGATAATTTAACACTTTTAAATTTTCAGACAATGTTTAAATTGGTTTCGCTTTCCGGGGAGTATAAATTTGATTTGGATAAAGAAAAGGGTAGACCAGAGCAAGCATTCTCAAAATTTCAGTTTAATGGCGGGTATGATGACTGGAAGCCACTATTTAATAATTGGAAGCAAACTGGTATACTTGGAGACGTATATAGAAGCTTTATACAGACAACTACAGATAATGAAGTTGGGACTGATATTATCGGCAGGTCGATGAATTATATTGTGTATATCACAAACGGCGGCTTTCAAATAGAAGTTGCACGGTAACGGTGTTGTAGCCAAGTGGTAAGGCAGGAGTCTG
>JBLGEO010000093.1:0-5728 GCA_047445235.1 Candidatus Dojkabacteria bacterium
ATTTTAATGGTTTCTAATAAAAAAATATCTAGATTTAATTAAAGAATTTATAAATTTCAGTTTAAAATGGAAGATAAAAATACTACTACATGTGAATTGGCAATCGATGGAATGCATTGTGCAGCATGTGAGATATTACTTGAGAAAAAGATTTCAAAAATTAAAGGTGTCAAATCAGTAGATGCTTCCTTATCTAATAATAAAGTTAAACTTAAACTAGATAAAGATTTTGATGAGAAAGATCTTAAATCCGAAATTAATAAACTAATTAATGATGATGGTTACTCAGTAAATTCTGGAAATAAAGTTAATCAATCTTCAGCTAAAGAGTACATAATTGCAATTATAGTATCGCTTGTTTTTGTAATGGTTTTTTTACTAATACAAAAGGCCGGATTAGAGGGATTAGATTTTGGTGGTATAAGTTATCCAGTTGTATTTGTAATAGGAATTATTGCTTCATTATCGACTTGTATGGCTGTTACAGGCGGCTTAGTTCTAACAATGTCCTCACAGTATGCCCAAGGTTCAAAAACTAAACCAATTATCGCATTTCATATTTCTAGAATAATTGCTTTCTTTCTTTTGGGTGGAGTTATAGGGATACTCGGAGCTACTTTTAAACTAACACCATTCTTAAATTTCATAATAGATCTTCTGCTATTCGTAACTATGATTTTAATAGGGATAAACCTTTTGGGCATATTTCCTAGTTTAAATAGATTTCAACTACACTTACCTAAGTTTTTAGGGAGAGAAGTAGTAAAAACATCAGAGAATAAGAGTTTTTTAGCACCAGTACTTTTAGGAATAGTAACATTCTTCTTACCATGCGGCTTCACACAATCTATGCAACTATATTCATTAAGTACTGGCAACTTTTTAACTGGAGCTTTGATTATGTTTGTATTTGCTTTGGGAACACTTCCAATATTAGGCCTTATTAGTTTCGCATCAGTAACATTCTCCAAGTCGCTTCAGTCAGGTTTATTCTTTAAAATAGCAGGTATATTGGTACTTTTTTTTGCTATTTTCAATCTACTAAGTTCTCTCGTTCTGCTCGGTATATTGCCGCCATTTTTTAATGTTTAACGATATACCTTCGTAACATTTGTTATCAAATTTTGATGTTTCCCTATTGTAGAGTCTCTTAGTTTGTACTAGGATAGATTTTACATATTTATTATAAGAATGTTATGAGAAGTAAGTTTCCTTTTGCGTTCTTTACCTTAATGATGGTAACGCTGGGTATCAGTTTTGTAATCACATATCATTACATGGAGCAAAAGAAGCAAGGGATGACTACTGAAGATGTATTAGGAACAGCGACACAAAACGAATTGACGATGGATAGTAAGATAGACTATATTCATAAGAACTCCGATGGTTCCACAGATATAAAATATATCTACACAATAAGCAATTTAAGTGCTACTTACAGAATTAAGAATGTTTTATCACAAAGTAACTTGCAGGATACTTTTGGTCAGTATAAATACGAAGTCACTTCACTAGCTTCATCAATGAACGTGAATCCAAGTTATAACGGTTCTTCGGATTCTCAATTACTTTCTACAGGAAATCTCTTAGAGATTGCCCAAAATCAGACAATTGCATTAATAATAAAATTCTACCCAGAAACTAGTAAAGGTCCTTTTGAAAATAAAGTTGCAGCTCAAGGTGATATTGAATTGCCACCAACTCAAGGATCCGGCGGAAGTTCTGGTGGAAGTGCGACTGCAGGAGGATCTACAAATGCAACACCACCTAGTTCAACAACTGGTGGAAATACACCTGTACCTACACCTACACCAACACCTGCGCCTACACCAACTCCGATCCCAGTACCAACACCACAACCTAACCCTACACCAGTACCTACACCTGCTCCTACACCCCCACCTGTTCCAGATTTTACAGGATTAAAGGGAACTAGTGCTTCGACCTTAAGCAATTCTGTAAAAGTCTGCTACAACTGTGCTGCCAGATTAGCATGGAATGTTCCGGGCCAAACAGGATGTGTGCGTTCAGCTGTACCTGCAAACTCTCAATGGCAAGGTTCTAATTCAAGCACACAAGGAATCAAAGACATTCAAGGCATTACACAAAATACAGTATTTACTTTAGATTGTAGTGGAGTAGCTACCAAAGTTTCGGTTACTGCAGCACCTAAGCCTGCTCCAGCACCAGTACCAACTCCAGCACCAGCACCTGTTCCAACGCCAACTCCAACCCCAGTACCACCAGTAAATGGAGGATCAACTGGAGCTGGCTCCGCAGGAACAACAACTGGTGGTACTACCGGAGGAACAACTGGAGGATCTACAGGAGGTTTGCAACCATCTGTAGCAGCAGCGGCAAGAATTTCATTTACTTTACCTGAGGACGAGCAAGTACTTTCTATAAGTAATGTAACACCAACTGAGGACGAAACAACTAGTGCGTCTGTAGACATAACTTCACTTGTTAAAACACAAGTTCTACCAAATACAGATTTACTTCCATTCCACACTGGGTTATTAGCTAACCTTAGAGAATGGATAACCGATAATATTTTGGGAGAGCAAAGAAACAAGATTGTTATAAACAAGATTGGAGTTAATGGTGAGATAAATGAAGGTAATTCGGAAGACACATTAAACGAAGGCTTCTGGAGAATGCCTGAATCTTCTAATCCAGAAATAGGTGGCAACACTGTGATTGCTGGGCATAGATTTGATTATACTTATGGACCTCTAACATTTCATAATCTAAGTAAATTAGTAGAGGGGGATGAGATTAAAGTTATTTGGTTCGGAAAAACCTACACATATAAAGTAGATTCTTTAAAAATAGTAGATTCTGAAAACTTTGGGCCATTAGAGCAAACTAACAAGAGTACATTAACATTAATAACGTGTATTTCCTTAACTGATAGTAGTAAGCGTCTTATTGTAAAAGCAACTTTGGAATAAAATAAGTATACATTGAGTAGAGTTGTGGTACACCTACAACTTACTTACTGTTTTGTTATCAGAACATGATGTTATATAGATGAAGTGATTTAAAGTTTATGATAGGATGGAAGAGTAAGAAATTTAAATAAAACTAATGAAGAACCGAGGCTTAATTGCCGTTTTCACACTACTAGCATTAATTCTGAGCGCTAGTACTCTGTGGTTAATTACAAATTTAAAATCACCCCAAACTAAATCTAGTGTCTTAGGCACTGCCACAGAATCTGATTTAAAAGTGGAAAGTAATATCGACTATATCCATAGTAACTCCGATGGTTCTTCTGAGATTAGATACATATACACTTTTACGAATATTAGTTCTATATATAATCTAATTTCTATAACCGGACAAAGTGACCTTAGTGCAACTTTCTCTCCTCATCCTTTCCAAGTACTATCCTTAACATCAGATAAACTCACTATAAATCCATCTTACAATGGTCTATCTAATAAGGAATTATTAACAGACGGAAATCTAGATATTGGAGAAAATGGTCATATATATCTAATAGTTAAATTTTATCCAGAAGGAAGCGTTGGACCATTTAATAATAGAGTAACTTCTACTGCAGATATAACCCTTCCATCTACTGGAAGTACTACAGGTGCAACAGGAGGAAGTACAACCGGGGGAGGAAGCTCTACGGGAACACCACCTACAACATCTACAACCACTACAACTACAGGTACGGGTGGTACTACAGGAGCTACTGGGACAACTACTGGAAGTACTACAGGTACTACCACTGGGGGTACTACTGTAACGGGCGGCACAGGTGGAACAACTGACACACCTGAACCACCACCATCACCAACAGGAGGGTCCACAAGCACATCAACTACAACAACTACCACTGGAGGTGGAACAGGAGCTACAACAGGTGCAAGTACAACTGGAGGAACAACTGGAGCTACTACAGGAGCTACTACAGGAGGAACTGATCCAGACACTATTGCAGCTGCACAAGTCTCTTTTACCTTAACTGCATCAGGAGGTGTTGGTAGCATTACACAGTTACCTGGTACATCAGTATTACCTATTCATTTTGGAATTATTTCTAATATTTCTGAATGGATTAAAGATAACATTATCCATGAAGATAGAAACAAGCTGGTTATAAATAATATTGGAGTTAATGGTGAAGTATTTGAAGGAGACCAAACTGCATTAAACCAAGGTTTCTGGAGATTACCAGAATCTTCTGCACCTGACAAAACAGGAAACACAGTAATTGCTGGACATAGATTTACTTATAATTATGGACCTTATACATTCTATAACTTAAATGAGCTTAATAAAGGTGACTCTATTAGTATAAAGTGGAACGACAAAACTTACACTTACAAAGTGACTACTATTAAGATTGTAGATTCTACAGATACAAGCGTATTAAACCAAACTGATAAGAGTACGTTAACTTTAATAACTTGTACTTCGTGGGATTTGAATGAACCGAGATTAATAGTTCAAGCAGAGTTACAATAACATCTTCAATTTCAAAGCATATTGCTTTAAGAAGCTTCCAAAAGTTACCGATGATACTAACTTGATCGAAGTATTCCTTTCAACTAAATCAGTCAATTGTTTTCTATATTCTGTTAAGAATTTGTATTTAACTAAATTTATATAAGTAGTGTAGTTTTTTTCGTAAATATTTGGGAATCCGTTTGAATCTAAAGTTTTAGGAACTGCGATTGCAATAACTTTAAATATTCCGTAAGTGGTCATCCCGAGCGAGGTCGAGGGATCTCTCACCGTAAATAAAGTACCCATAACCATATGTGGTGGATAGCCTAGTTCCAATAAAGCATCTCCATAGTTAATTGGCCAAGCAACTCCAGTCTTTTCCCAAACATCTGCACCCTGAACCATTGTACTTACTCCAACATCAAAAAATACTGGGTTATTATGCATAGCATCGAGCATTCTTTGGTCTGCTGAGTTAATGAGCTTATCAAAAGATAAAACGATTTCTTTTAGGTCTCCTGAGTTAGCTCTTGATTGGTTTAATAATTTAAAACCACCTTGGTGAAGTTGAAGAGTTGGTGCGATTTGTAATTTATCGAACTCTTCTTGAACTTTATCTCCTAGAATTTCTTGTAGTTTATTTCTAGCGATTTCTATTGCAGAATTAGAGGATAAAGTAAGTGTGTTAAAGCATAATTCTTTAAAATCTATAACAATTTCTGGAAATCCTTCTGCTTTCCAATTATATAAACCAGCATCGTTTCCAATTACTAAAGCTCTCAGTTTACTTTTAGGGTTTGATATCTTATTTTTACTTAACCAAATTAGAACATCTTTGTAACTCGGGTTCTCTTCTAAATGTTTATTTTGCTTTCTAAATATTAATTCCTTGACCAAATCTAATGTTGCAATAAACTTATCTTCTTTCATTACTTTTGAAAGCAGAAAGATAGTAAAAGGTTTAGAAGTACTTGCTAGATTTACAATTCCATCATTGCTTTGCTCCATGACTTGACCATCTCGAACCACTACAGACATTGTTTTGAATTCGTACGCAGCATTTATATCCAATTTGTAAGGATCAAAACCAGGTTTATAATTATCAAAAAACTTATTCATTTTGTAATTATATGACAAATAACTGACAGACGGAACTTAACTTTACGATATCGGGTCTGGGTAAAAGTAGTTGTCCACTTCCACGTAATGGTTTGGACGTACTTTTACCCAGAAGTTTTTACAGCTCTTTTTGCTTACAAAAAGA
>JBLGEO010000094.1:0-7116 GCA_047445235.1 Candidatus Dojkabacteria bacterium
ATACCAATAAGTATTCTATAGTCACCTCCGCACTCCACGGCTTTTCTAACAATAATCTCACCGTAACCTGCCATTGGGGATCCATAATTTCTAAGAAAATTTTCTACTTTAGCAGTCCACTCTTTAATATCAGCCTCTTTTTTTGCAGCCTCGTCTCTTTTCTGCTTAGCAATTTTAGCTTCATCAATCTTCTGCTGCGAGACTATATGCATTGCATTCGTAACATCTTTTTCTGTAATTTTAATCTGATATCCCTTATTTAGTGCTATTACAGAATTAACCCAAAAATATGAAAGTAAAATTAAAAGTACTCCAACTAGTGCGATAGTTACAGTTATAAAGTGGGACAAATAGTATTTCTCAACATCTACAAGAAATTTCTTAATCTTTGTCTTATTAATTTTTAATTTTATTCTACCCATTTTAGACTTCCTAATCTTACAATTTCTGAACGATCGTCATCTGGTGAAATAATACAGTATGCAATCTTACTGCATTTTAGACATTTATAAACAATTTGTTCTTTTGAATTTTTTGTCCTTAATCCTATTGGTTTTAATAATCCTTTGCAAGTATTCATTCTGTCACCAGGGTTAATATCTACATGGAGGCTATATAGACAATACATACAATGGTCCCTAGAACTTGAAGGATGTGGTGGTGTTAACTTTCCACAATTTAAACATACAAAAGACTCGTTATTTTTTCTAAATTTCTTTTCTTCCATCTATATAAAGTAAATGACAAGACCAACAACAGCAGTGAGGATAAGCCCTATACTTAAGTATTTTGCATAATTTTTTGTGCCAATTGTATATGCGTAAACAGCTTTTGCAATAAAGTTAACAAGGTTTGTTAATAAAAAAGCACTAAAACCAGTGTCCACTGTAATTACTCCACTAGTAATTAGTCCAGCAATTGCTATAGTAGGAGCATCAATTCCTGTTACTCCAGATAATGCTGTAACTAATATGACAATTATAGTGCTTACGTTACCTAGTTCGAGTATTTGAACAAGTAAACTTAAAACAATAATAATTCCAACAAACTTAAGAGCTGGTAAAACTGAGAAAGCTTGATATTGAGCACTAAATTTATTTGTGTCAGATCTAAATAAGAATATTAGTATACAACCTAAGACTAAGCCAAATATAAATACTGCAGTCATAATAGGTAATGCTGCCTGAAATAGTTCTTTATTAGAAATAAGTAATAGTCCAGCAACAATAATAAAACTTACTGCATTTGAAATTATTGCTGCACCAGCAAGTAAAAGATTTTCTCCATTTTCCTTAGACTTAGTTGCAAAAGAAATAATTCCAGAAGTAGAAGATATTAATCCAGAGAATATAGAAGTAAAAAATAAACCAATCTTTTCTCCTGTAATCCTACTTAATATATACCCTAACAGGTTAATACCAGAAATAATTACAACAATCATCCAGATTTGAAAGGGGTTTCCAAGTGTGAAACCTTTTAAAGAGCTATTACCCAAGTCGTTTATTCCAAATAAACTAGTTAAATCTAAAATAGTGAAAACTCTATTCGGAAAAATTGGAAGTATAACTAGTGCTATCAACCCAAACCTAAATACATCTATAACTTCTTTATGATCAATCTTACTAATAAATTTTCCAAACCCTCTTTTCTGAGATAAAAAGAATGCCATTAAGACTAGTACTACAAGCACAACTTCAAGCTTAATTATTGAAGATGTTGTTAAAAAACCTAAAATAAATGTTATGACGATTGCTATCTCAGTGGTAATACCAAAAGCCTCCTTTATTTTTACATTCATAAAGTAGGCTATCAGTAAGAAGCCCAGTAATGCAAAAAATAAACCAAAGCTTAAAAACTCCAGTTTGTTTAAAAATAGTATGCCAGATATACCACCCATTAAAGAAATAAGTGTATATGTTCTAAAACCTCCGATTTTGGTTTTAGCTTCTTGGCTTGCTTGTTTTTCTCCTACTTTTTCAATTTCTCTTGTTTCAGTCTCTAATCCTAAGATTGCACCGAACAATACAGAAAGTAGTATTTTTATAAAAATGTCAGATTCCATAACACACAGTATATAGCATTTGAAAAAAAGATTTAAGGTGTCAGATTTACTTGCCAGTTGGAGTTTTTAGTAAAGTGTGTCAAAATTACACTACAAATTATAAAAATAACTGATGAAAGTAATAATTGTTGCTGGGCCAACAGCAACTGGTAAGACTGAACTTGCAGTGAAAATTGCTAAGAAATTTAACGGTGAACTTATCAACGCTGACTCCAGACAAGTCTATAAGGGTTTAGATGTAGGGACAAATAAAGGTGCTATCACTTTGGAAGATAGTCAGTACTCAATTAATGAAGTACCTATCCACTTAATAAATATTGTAGAGCCTAATGAAAGATTTAGTGTTTTTGACTTTCAACATAATGCTTTGGATAAAATAAAAGAAATCTCATCAAGAGGCAGAGATCCTATTATAGTTGGTGGCACTGGTTTATACATAGACTCAATAGTGCGTGGCTACGATTTGTCTTCAACTAATTTAAAAGAAAGAGAAATGTTAGATGGTTTTACAGTCAGTCAACTTCAGAATTTAATTTCTAGCACTACTTTAGATCAACTTAACAACAGTGATAGGAATAACCCAAGAAGATTAGTTAGGATAATTGAAAAAGGGGATATTACTAAGAAGTCTAATTTAGAACTTGGACTTAATACTTTTATTCTTTACCCAATGTACAATTGGGATGAACTCAAGCTAAAGATTGATTTAAGAGTTGATGAAATGTTTAATGAGGGTCTTATAGAGGAAACTAAGGGACTATTAGAAAAAGGTTATTCAGAGGAAAGTGACGGACTTAAGATAATGGGCTACAAACAAGTTATAGAGTTCTTAAATAAAAAAATCGACTTAAATACTTGCAAAGAAAGAGTTAAAATTGCTCACAAACAATATGCAAAAAGGCAAAGGACTTGGTTTGAAGGTAATGGTAGAAACTATAATTTAAATAAATATTCCGACTCTAGTGAGGCTTTACGACTTGCTGAGAATTTTTTAATAAATGAGAATTAACTTTAAGAGTATATTAATTAAAATTGTTTACTTCTTAGCAATACTAATATCTGCGCTTTTAGTAGTTGAGGTTTCCGATAAATCATTTTTCTTCTCTGCCAATAATTTCCTTGTTAGACTTCTTAATTTTAGTAATGTAAGTAATACTAACGTTATTAATTTAAGTGCACTTAATATCCAACTAAATAACTTATCTGTAGAGACTAGCTCGGTATTGTTTGTAGTTATTATTTCAGTTTGTGTTGGTGCAATATATCTGTCTGCTAGAAATTTAATTATCCAGACAACTTTTTACTTAGTAACTTTGTCTGTTAATTTGATGACGTTTGTAATACTTGTCAGTAGCAGCAGGCTTTGGCCATTTGTTCAAATAATAATTCTTTCTTCAATTATTTACCTTATTAATGTTTTGTTTAGTTATTACGAGAAGATGTTAAAGGTAGATCAAATGCAGCAAGCATTGGGAACATTTGTAAATAAAAAAGTAAGTGAGGATTTACTTAATGGAACTACTTTAAGATTAAGCGGAGAGCAAAGAAACATAAGTGTAATGTTTATGGACATTAGAGAGTTTACAACTTTAACTGAAAATATGAATGTAAATACTCTAATAAAGTTTCTAAACGGATACTTAGCCTTTATGAGTAACATTATTATTAAGAACGGTGGCACTATCGATAAATATATTGGTGACTCTATAATGGCACTTTGGAATGCTCCAGTTGACATTAAGTTCCATGCATATAATTCAATTATGGCTGCTCTAGACATAATGGCAAATATGGATGATTTTCAAAAGAAAAACAATAAATTACCGAAAATTAAAATCGGAATAGGTATAAGTACTGGTGCAACAGTTGTTGGAAATATTGGCACTGAAGCTAAACTTAACTACACAGTTATTGGAGATAATGTAAATTTGGCATCAAGGATAGAAGGTTTAACAAAGAAATATAGAGTTTCAATACTTGTTGCAGATACGACTGTAGAAGAATGTTCTGGAAGTAATGTTATTTTCAGAGAAATCGATACTGTTTTAGTTAAAGGAAGAAAAAAACCTGTCAAGATTTTTGAACCAATGCTAGACAATGAAAGTAATAGAAGAATAAAAGAGAAGTACGAGAAGGCGTTATCTTTCTACTATTCAAAAGAGTTTGACGAAGCTAGAGATAATTTTATAAACTTAGAAGATAAAGATGAAGTATCTAGAGTAATGCATAAGAGAATAATTTCACTTTTAGCTGATCCTTCTGACTTTAAAGGAGTCTGGAAATGGAACGATAAATAAGCAAGCTTGTTATTCTATAATAATTTTTAATTACAAATATCATGGTAATGATGATGGAGCAAACGACTAGAACAATGAAAGATTTACCTCTTGGATCAGTTGAAGATTTTCTCCATGAGAATTATGAAAATCATGATGCCAGAGTAATCCCAATCATTTACGAAATTGTAGATCAATATATAAGAAGGAAAGGGAATTGGAATTCTCAAATACCTAGTTCGTCAACTTTAATTGATGTTCTTAGGGTTAGTAAATTAGAAGAAGTTACTGAAGACGGAGTAGTTCAAGTACCATTAGATATTAAAAAATTTGCTGAACTTTTGGGAAAGCATTACTCTCCTAACAGAATTGATGAATTTGAACGTGCAATAGGTTCAATGATATACAGAAATTTAGACTGGGGCGAATATCCTTACTAAGGCTCTAATTGAGATGTTTCTCTGTATTGTCGTGCCATATCATTTAAACCAGCAGATTCTAAAATATCTATACATGTTGCCAAGCTTGTAGGAATATATCTTTCATTTCCACCAGGAACAAAAGAAGCATCTTTCGTTGGATGAGATGGAACCCAACAAACTGTTTTGCCGTTTTCTTCTTTTACTAACTTTCTGCTGTATGAGGAGTTAGCTATTGCAAGAAATACTTCTCTTCTTTGTGCTGGAGTCATTTCACTATAGTAGTGTGCTGTTTCTCTGTCTAATGTATCTGGCATATTCCCATCTGAATCTATTTTAACTATTCTCATTGGTATGTCTCCTTTTTCGTTTTCGTCAAAAGTATCACAAGGCCAAAGTTTCAAATACATACTTGCTTTTGCGCTTATGTAAGCAGATTCAGGTATTCTTTTTCCATTATAGTAGTGGCTTAAGCAATCGCATATTACAGATATGCCTCTTTGCATTAGCATTTCAATAATGTCTTCAATTTCTCTAATATTACCCATAAACTGGGCTTCAGAAATAAATACAACAGAACCTTCACCGATCTGAGGATTGTCAAGCAATGCTTCTTCAACAACTTGCTTACCCTGGCCGAATTCAAATGTAACGACTCTAGACCCCTTACTTAACTCTAGAGAATTCCTGTCGTAAATCCTTCCTTCTTTCTCTCTATTATCCCTTAGCCTAACTATTAGTGTACTTTTAGACTGTCCAAGTAACTCATTGTTTAAAATTTTAGTTACGGATGTCTTTCCCGATCCCATTACTCCCTGGTAGGTAATTAGCATTGCTGTTTTAAATTCTCTTAAAGCAACAAGGATTTGAGTAACAGTTTGTGTAATATGCAAATCTTGTTCTCGTAATAAAGGGTGATCAAAAGTTTCCACGCCTGTTTGCCTTTGAAAATCAACTAACATTGTCATATGAGATATTTAATTAGTAAGTCAAAAAATACTATCAAAAAAAGTAGCTCATTGTTACCAATAAATACCACTTTAATTTTCTAGGATATAACTATTTATTAACTTTGTATTATCAAACTTTCGGTTATAATAATAAGGTAATAATCTTTAAATTAAATTAATGGATACTACTCAAATACTTCTAATTGCTTTAATAGTAATAGTTATTGTCGGTGTTGTATATATTGTGTCTAAAATCAATAAACCCAAGGAAAAAGACAATGGTTTAGAGAAAATGCTTCAAATGATGCAGACACAAATCAGTTCCACAGCTTCAATTCAAAACGAAAAACTAGATAGAACAATTACCGAACTAAACAACAGATTAAACGATACAAACAGGACTTTAAATGATCAGCTAAATAACTCACAAAAGAGTATTATTCAGCAATTTGCTATTTCTCAGCAAAGTATGAGGGAAACAAGTAATAACGCTTCTAAAATAATAAAAGAAGTAACGGAAAAACTTACTAAACTAGATGATACAAACAAGCAGGTAGTTAACTTTGCAGAACAACTTCAAAGTCTAGAAAATATTTTAAAAAACCCTAAACAAAGAGGAGTTCTTGGTGAATACTTTTTAGAAACCGTTTTAAAAAATGTTCTACCTCCAGGAAGTTACGAAATGCAGTACAAATTTAATAATGGTGAAATTGTTGATGCGGCAGTGTTTGTAGGTAAAAAGATAATTCCAGTTGACGCAAAATTCTCTCTAGAAAACTACAATAGAATACTTGAGGCAAAAGATGAGGCTGCTAGAAAGCCATTGGAAATAGAATTTAAAAATGATTTGAAAAAAAGAATAGATGAGACCTCAAAATACATCAGGCCAGACGAAGGAACTATGACCTTCGCGTTTATGTTTATTCCGTCCGAAGGAATCTATTATGATCTACTAATTAACCAAGTAGGAGCTGTAAAGACGAATACACATGACTTAATTGAATATGCGTTTAAACAAAAGAATGTAATTATAGTTTCACCTACTTCATTCTTAGCTTACTTACAAACTGTGCTTCAAGGCTTAAATTCTTTAAAGATAGAAGAGAAAGCTTTAGAAATAAAAGAAAATGTAGAAAAGCTTCAAAAACATATTGGTGCATTTGATCAAAATTTCGCTAAGCTAGGCAAAAATTTAGGTACCGTTGTAGGTGCATATAACGACGCCAGAGGAGAGTACAAGAAGATAGACAAAGATTTATTTAAAATCACAGATAATGCTATTTCAATAACATCTGATGATACTGAAAAACCATCTTTTGATTAATACCTTATGGATCATAAAGCTAGACTTTTGGACGAAAACTTAATAGAGCCAGTTCAAGATTATCTTGATGGAAATGAAGTAAGAG
>JBLGEO010000095.1:0-19058 GCA_047445235.1 Candidatus Dojkabacteria bacterium
ATTAGTTATGGATCATAGTGTGGATTGCTTTCGATATAAGCAGTTAATTTAAAATCTCAGAGAATTTGGTATTATAAAAATATAACCCTAAATAACAATTAACTATGAAGCTCTCTCGAACTCTCATTTTAGTAAGCATAGTATTAATAATTGTATTTGTAATTGGGGTTTTATTATTTCAACGAGCAAATTCAGGTACAACAGTTACCTTTGCTCCTCCTTATCCAGAATTTAATACAAATGGAGATCCAATCTTAGCAGTTTTCGAAGGTCGAATTCCATGTAAGGCATCCAATTGTGAGAAATTAAAAGTTGGATTAGTCTTATATCAAAATAAAGAAACTTTGACACCAACAACTTACTGGTTAGGTTTAATCGGTGCTAGTGGAAATGACAGGGTAGTAACTCAAGGAACATGGACAATTCAAAAAGGAATAAAAGACTATCCTGAGGCAGTTGTTTATAAATTAGACTCAAATACAGAGGCTGATTTTCAAAATTACTGGCGACTAAATGAAGATATTATATTACCACTAGATCAAAATCTAAATCCTAAGGTTGGAGACGCTGCTTGGGGTTATATGTTAAGCAGATACTCCGCTCCATATGGGCCAAGAACATATGAATTGTAATTCATAGACTTCTGGTTATTCAATTGTTTATCTCTCTAATTACTAATATAATTTCCTTTATGAATCATTTTCTAAACTCAATTTATTGGAAAAAAGTTAAAGAAGCACTTGGAAACAAAGTGTATTCTGCAGATGGAACTTGGTTTCAAACAACAAAACTACCCAAAGTAAATAAATACATTGGCTACATTCCAAGGGCAGATCTAAATAAGATTGATCTTCATGAAATTTATAAAGTAGCAAAGCAGCAGCATTGTGTTTATGTTTCTATTGATCCAGATAATCTAAAAGACGAGATAGATTTCCATGAATTCGTCACTCGTCATTCGTCACTCGACATTCGAAAAGGAAGGCCAACTCAATTACAGGCAACTATTGTGATGGATCTTACAAAGAGAGAAGAAGAGCTTCTCTCTGCAATGAAACAAAAGCATAGATATAATATTAAGATTGCTAAAAAAAATAATGTTGAAGTTAAAATTGATAATACAAAAGAATCTATAAATACATTTGTAAATTTACATGAAGAAACCGTTACACGACAAGAATATAACGACAGAGACTCAAACTACATAAAAAAAGTTTGGGAAGTTTTAAATGAAATTCAGGTATTAAACCCAGAGTTTGAAACACATATTCCAGAAACATTTATTGCAACTGCATATTTTGAAGGTAAACCTCTAGGTTCCTGGTTTTTAATAGGATTTGGAGATACTTTGTATTATCCATACGGTGGTTCTAGTGAAGAACATAAAAACGTAATGGCAAACTATTTATTAGTTTGGGAAGTAATTAAATTTGGACAGCAGAAAGGTTATAAAAAGTTAGATTTAATGGGAGTTCTTCCAGATAAATCTGATGGTTATAGCAGGTTTAAGGTAGGTTTTGGAGGTGAAGAAATTGAGTACGCAGACACAATAGATATTGTAATAGATCCATTAATGTATAAGGTAATGAAGAGTTTATCTTTTCTGCGTGGAATGGTTTAAATGTTGTCCACTAACCATCCTGCGACCCAGCCAATAGTTCCGTTACCTAAATCTATCTTCAAGTAACCATTTCCTGCATCTTCTAAGACAAAGTACCTTTGACCACTAGCTGCTTCTCCAATTTCTGGTCCAAGAGTAGAAGGTTCTCCTCTAACTTTTAAATATCCAAGCTCTGTATTTTGAATTTGAATAATTCTTTGATCGGAAGGTTTTAAATTAAGTGTTAAACCTATTTGAGTTGATGCTGTGATACCTCCTCCCCCAAGAGTTTTTAAAACAAAAGTTTCTGAGATTGAGCCTTTTGCTAAAGGTGCTTTTATTTTGAATGTTAATGTTGTTTCTTGAGTTGGAAGAATATTTTGATTCTCTGTCATTAAAGAAAACTGACTTCTGGATAACCACACATTATTTATAAAGAATTGACTTGGACCACCATCAGACTTAGAGGCGACAATTTCGTTATCTGTTCCTCCATAAAGTCCATTAGATCCTGTGTTCTTAATTGTTACCGTCCCAGTAACTTCCTCCCCTGGCATAGCATCTGGCGTTGATAAAGCAATATTACTTACGTCAACAGTGTAAGATTTTGCCTCGGGAACGTAATTTGCAGCAACATATGCTTTGTAATCTTCCAGTTTTGAAGCCCAGTTTCCAAATATTTCTTCAGAACTAATACTTACTGTTTTATTTGTTGTGTCTTTAATAAACTTTATTCCAGTTGTAACAATATTTTCTGCTTTTATTGAATTTTTATTTGAAATTGTTTGTAACAACCCTTTAATCGCATTATCTGCTTTTGGATCGAAAGAGTTCTGTTTACTTGAAGCTAAGTATGCAATCAAAATAACATTGGCTCCAATACCATCTACCTTTACCTTTCTTTCGTCTCCGCCTAAGTTTCCTTGATAAACTTCTCCAGTTGAAGTAACGATGTAATGAAAAGGTAGGTCTGTAAATCCTAGTTTTTCAATTGTGTAGTAATAAAGAGATTCTACCCATTCCTTTTGAGATATTTTCGGACTTTCAACTCCTAAAAAGATTGGTGCAATCACAGTTTCCTGAGGAAGTGAATAAGCTAAATCCTCTTTTGTAATATTTCCTTGAATTCCTAAATCTGCTCTAGAAACAATAGTAAGTGCACTTACTTTATTTCCAAAAAGTGAAGTTACTAAAATTAGGGTTGTAAATAAAACAAAGATTTTCTTCATACACACATTGTACACTAATGAGATTAGAAATAAAATTATCATTCTTGTCATTCTGATCTTCAACTCGCAACCCGTAACCTTCAACCCACAACTTGGTTGACTGCCAATCGAACAATAGTGCCACTCTGATCGTGAGTAACTGATAAGTCAGTAATACAGGTGGTACTGTAATTAAACAGAAAGAATATACAAACTTAAACCAACTTTTTCGTCTATATCACCAGATTTTATAGATCTGTCTAAGTCAAAAAGTTTTTTTAAATACTTTTTAATGTCATTCAAACTAAAGTTATTCATCTTAGCCTTTAGTTTCTGCATTACAAAAGGGTGCATTCCTATCTGAGAATCTGGAACACCATCTTTCTTAGCGTAGTGGAGTAGAGCAAGATTAGATAATTCTCTCTCAATCATTGCAATAATATATTGCCCATTTTCTTCATAAGAAGATATTTTATAATACTCTTGTAAACATTGTTTTGCTTTTCTATTACTAAAAGCTTCTACTAATTTCCAAATATCTCCCGAAACTTCAAATCCAATAATTTTATTAAACTCATCATCTGTAAGAGTTTCTTTCTTCTCGGCTGATAAGTAAATTGAAATTTTTTCGAGTTCGTTCATTATCTTCCACTTATCTAAACCTAAGTTTGCAACTAAATTTGTTAACTGTGAATCGGTGAATTTAATACTTTTCTTCTTAGATTCAACTTTCACCCAACTTTTTATATCTCTGTCTTTTCCAGAGTCAAAAACAAAAGAAACATCATCTTTTTTCAATTTCAAAAAAAACTTTAATCTTCCATCTAATTTAGATTCTTCCCAAAGAATTATGTCGTAAACTTTAAGACTATCGTAGTTATCCGTAAAGTAGTCAAGAAGTTTTTTATTTCCAGAAAGTCTTTTTAGGAAAACCACATAGCTACTAGAGAACATTCCAACACCTTCAATGTATTGAATAAATTCAGCAGGATTTTCTATTTCGTTTGCATTTAATATTTTGATTTCTTCGTTCTTATCCAAAGCAAGTTTTTCTGCCTGCTTTTTTGCCATAGAATAGCTTTCGTAGTTGTCTGTACCAGAGAAGATCTTAATCATTAGAATAAGTTTGCATTTATATTAAGCGTGATTATCGCTTTATCTTGTTCTAAACTCAAATTTGTAATTGTAATATTCTTATCTGGTGAAAGAAAGTTGTATAACAAACTATAGTCACCATCTTTATGCGCACCAGCTTGATTGAATAAATTGATTACTGTTTTAGATACAAAGTCATTCAAAAATGAAGGTGTTCCAACTCTGTTTACACCAGCTTTCGTAATCACTAAATTTTTATCTTGAACTTTAACCTCAATAACACCATGTAATGGATCGTCCTTCACTGTCTGATCTAAATCCCAATAAATTTTTATGATTCCTGGTTCAATATCAACGGATGGATTTTTTAAATCTGGAACTCTTTCTCTTAGAATTGCTGTAAATGCATCTTCATCAATAGTCACTTTGTTTTCTCCAACAGCTTTAATCTGATCGTTTATTTGAGATTTTGCTTGATCTGAAGTAGTACCTTTAAATGCAGGAACTTGAACACCAGCATTTAAAAAGTCGACAACGGAATTCCATATTCCTGCTGGCTTATTTACAGCAATAAATACTGCCCCTATTATTAACAATATAATTACAATACAACCTCCACAAGCAATTGATCTACATCCGCATCCTGGTGCACAACCTTTTCCTTTTGGTTTCCTGTTATCTTCATAATCATCGTCATCTTCTTCGTAATCTCTAAATTTAGTCTTATTGATTGGCAATGGTGGTAAGCTAGTTACCTTTACCTCTGGATAAGCTTCTGTACTAGATTGTCCAAAACTTGTATTATTAGTTTGCTTGGCTGGTTGATTCATATAAATTGTGTAAGAATTTTACTTAGTATAGCAAACCGGCATTTATTTTACATTTTCTAGCATGAGACAATTCATAGCTTTCTTAGTAGTTGGTATTTTTTTCGCTTTGTTCAGCAGGTATATTATTACCAGTCCTGATATTTCACCATTGAACTTGGATATGGTTCAACAGCTTATAACAGACAAAGGAATTGGACCTGATGATACTAAGCAACTAGATACAGAAATTCAAAACCTAATAGATAGAGGCTTAGTAATTAATTATTTATCTACAAACGCATATCTACTTGGTTTCAGTTTATTAGCCTCTATACTTTGCTTTTTTGTTTGTATACATTTGTTTTTCGATAAACTCTTCTTCAAAAACTTTTACGAAGATGCGTCTTTATTTATAGCAATTAGAAGGGGTTTGCTTCTGTGTATATCAATTGGTGCAGTAGTTATTTTCAGATTATATAGGGTGGAGACCTACGTCCTTTTCCTCACCCCGGTAGCAGCAATTACAATTGAGGGAGTGTTTATGTTCTCTTCAAAAAATAGAAAACTTAAAAAAGAAGCTGAGATTCCAGAAGATTTGGAGGACTCAGATAGTGAAGTAGCTTAACTCTTTATGTTTTTTGATATATTTTTCTCCACCAACAAAGAGAGCAGTTCCCCAGGCATCAGCATCTATCCCTTTCTCTGCAACAACATATACTGTGGTGTATTTATTTTCAGGTAAACCAGTTTTAGGATTAATTAAGTGATGAAACTGTTTAACTTTTCTCGCCCAAGATCCACTCGAAGCAACAGATTTATTATCGAGTTCGATAAAACCAATATTCTTAACCTCTCCAGAAATATCCTTATTTTTTAAAGCTACTTTCCAAACATCACCTTTTTCATTTTTTCCTAAAGCTCGTATATCACCACCAGCATCGATTAAAAAGTTGCCACTCACTTTCTTTAACTGATCGAAGGCGCAGTCAATTGCGTAACCTTTTCCAATTCCCCCAAGATCAATCCTTTGTCCTTTTACTAATTTTACTTTTAAATTCTTTTTATCTAATTCTATATCTTTAAAAGAAGCTCTGGTTTTAGCCATGTTACTAACCATTTCATCTAATTTTGGATTATCTAGTTTAGAGAAGTCGTAATTTTTATCGTATCCATACGTTTCCAAAAAATCTATAATTGTTGGGTCAAAGCAACCATCAGTCTCATTAGCTAAATTGAGCATGTACTCAATAAGTTCAAAGAACTCTGCAGTTATTTTTGTCCAATTACCACTGTTCCTATTTAGATTTGAAAGTTCACTGTCATCATTAAATCTTGTATATTGCTTAACAATTCGATCAAACTCCTCGAAACCTTTTTCAATAGAATCTAAAATATCGACTGTACTTTGCTTATCATGAACAACTTTAAAAGTTATTACAGTATTCATAAAGTTTTTCTGTTTTTCTATTATTTTAAGCATTCACTTCTTTTCTGTTGGTTAAATATTCATAAGCAGGTGCCCACAAAATTCCTGTAGTAAATGCCCATAAGTATTCTTCTAATGGAATTCCTAAGAAAGATGAGTTTAGAATTAAGTTTTGTTTATTCCATGCAAAATCTATCCAACCAGGATAAAGAACGTGTGCCGTAATCCAGAGTGATATTATATATATGAGAGTAAAGATAAGCCCGCCAACAATACCGTTTAGAAATAAATCCTTTCTCTTTTGTGTGATTATAAAGAAACCTACAGGTCCGACTATTAAGAAACTATAAATAAAATAGGGTCTAAGAAAGACACCAAATATTATTGAAATGATAACAACAATAATGATTGCAAAATTTCTTATAAAAATATCTCTTTGATTTAAATATATTCCTTTAAAATCTTTTATCTTCTTATTTCTAAATATTTCATAAGAGATAGAAGCTATTCCTCCAACTGCAATACAGCAAAAAAAAGCTTCAAGGTCAAAGTTAAGAGGTCCAAAAGCAAATTGGCCAACTGAATGTGGGTTCCAGTAATACGGAATAAAGAACATTTCAAAGAAGGCAAATGGGAGAAGGGTCAAGCTTCCCATTAGTGATTCTCTTATAAGATCTCTTCTAAATAGTAGAAGAATAAAGTTAATTACTATTAAAATTAACGAAAGTACAAAAAATTCCATATTTAGTTGATTACGAAAAATCGAAATATCATAGTATACTATACATATATTACTTTAAATTTTATATCAAAACTATGCACACTCTTCCAGCGCTACCGTACGAATTTAATGCACTAGAGCCACATATAGATGCAAAAACTATGGAAATTCACCACGATAAGCACCATGCAAAATATATTGAAAACCTTAATGCAGCTCTTGCTGGTCACGACGATCTAATGGCAAAAGACATTACAACATTACTTAAAGAAATTGATCAGGTCCCAGAAGATATTAGACAAACAGTTATTAATAATGGAGGAGGTCACTTTAACCACTCAATGTTTTGGGAAAGTTTAACACCTAATTCACCAAAGGAACCAACAGGAGAATTGAAAGAAGCTATTGATACAACTTTTGGAGGATTTGATAAGTTTAAAGAGGTTTTTACTGATTATGCTACAAAAAGATTTGGAAGCGGATGGGCATGGTTAGCAGTAGATGAGAAAGGATCTTTAGTTGTAATGAGTTTAAGCAATCAAGACACGCCTTTCATGTCTAAAATGAAACCATTGTTAGGCCTAGATGTTTGGGAACATGCATATTATTTAAACTATCAAAACAAAAGACCAGACTACATAACAGCTTGGTGGAATATTATTAATTGGGATAAAGTAAACGAGTGGTATTTAAATTAATATATGGACAAACCAGTATTAGATATCAAACTGGAGGATTTAGTTAAATTAATCCCAGAAGAGAACCTTTTTCCCGGTGTAGATTTAAATGGTAAAGGACTGGACGAAATAGAAAGAACTATTTGGCTTAAAACAACTTACTTGTCAGTTGAGAATAGGGCAAGTGTAGCTGAGCTTATTTATAATTACAGGCAGCAGTTTGAACCAGAATGGTTAACTGAAAGCACTGAAGTTCTAGTAGGAATTTATAAATTGATAGCAGATATTGAATTAAAGTTATGGAATAAAAGTCCAACTACAAGAAAAAGTAATAAATCTTGGACAGCAAAAGAGATCTATTTCTTAAGAGCAGCAATAGTAAAACCATCAATAGATCCATTGAGGCAAGACTTGCTCTTACCTTTAATGGATTTGATTTCAAGAATAAGAAACTTAGGGATGACGCAGCAGTATATTGACATTTATAGAAAGAATACCGATACTTTAGAAACTTTTGGGATTAATGCAATACCTACTGAAGCTTAAATTTAATTACTAATATGCTTACAATCTTTTTACCTGGATACTCTATAGAAAATCAAGAGGAGCAAGTGAATATTTCAAATGCACTCGAGGAAAATAATTACAAAGTCTATAAACATCAGTGGAGGCATTGGGAAGATCCGAATATTCAATGGGATCCAAGTATAGAGGTTACTAGAATTATGGATTTTATAAAAAACTCAGGTGAAACTGAGATTTCTATCATTGGGAAATCAATTGGAACTTATATTTCTGTAAAAATCTTAAAGGTATTTTCTAGCCAGATTAAGTTAATGATTCTAATGGGTATTCCAGTAAAAGATTTTGATGAAAAAGAAATAGAAGAATTTAACGTACTGGATTCTACGAATGTGCCATTGTATTTAATACAGAATAATAACGATCCACACGGAACAATTGATGAAGCAAGAGAAATTTTAGATGATGCTAATTTCAAAGAACTCTTGATGGAGTCAGAAACCCATGAATATGAATATGTTGAAGATATTCTAGAAATTTATCAAGAAAACTTCCAAATGGCTTAAACTACCATGTGAATGGTATAATTAGCCGATGAAAAATTCAGACTTTAAACAAAATTTAATATTAGCAATAGATACTTCTTGTGATGAAACTTCTGTTGCTGTTGTAAAAGGTGACAAGGCTTTATCAAATCTTTATTCTTCTCAAATTGAACTCCATAAACAATATGGAGGTGTTGTTCCATCCATTGCAAAACTTGCACATCAAGAAAGAATAGATTCCATTTTAAAACAGAGTTTAAAGAGAGCGAAAATATCTTTGGAACAATTAGACGCGGTTGCAGTAACGCAAGGTCCTGGGCTAGCCATAGCTCTAGAAATTGGTATTCTAAAAGCAAAAGAGGTCGCAGAAAAATACAACAAACCATTAGTTTCTGTAAACCATATGGAAGGTCATTTACTTTCTGGATTGATTCATAGAAATTCAAAGTCAGATTCAAGAGATGAGGTTGAATTCCCTGTACTTGGAGTTTTAGTTTCTGGAAAACATACGGAATTAGTTTTAGTCGAAGATTTTGGAAAGTATAAAGTAATTGGAGAGACTTTAGACGATGCTTGTGGGGAATGCTTTGATAAATGTGGAAGGCTCTTAGGATTAGGTTATCCAGCAGGTCCAGCAATAACAAAATTTGCAAAGGAGAGGAGAGTGAATATTAATCTGGAAGTTGTACATAAAAATACTAGTGTTTTAGTTAAAGGAACAAATATTCATACGAATAAAGAATATTTTCTTCCTGTATCAATGGCAAATTCAGGTGATTTAAATTTTAGTTACTCAGGTTTAAAGACGGCATTTAGAGATCTAGTTAGTAAACTTCCAGAATTGGATGCAGAAACAATTAAAGATTTGTGTGTTGTTTTTGAGCATGCAGCATTATTACAAATCATCACAAAATTAGAAAAGGCAATAAGGCAATATAATCCAAAAGAAATTTGGTTAGGAGGAGGCGTTGTTGCAAATGCAAGATTAAGAACTCTAGTTAGAAAGTCTGCTAAAGGATTGAAAGTTAGATACCCATCCTCTAAAAAATTAACAGGTGATAATGCTGCAATGATAGGTGTTGCTGCTAATTATTGTTTAAATCAGAATAGAGGAGTATATAGAGATTCTAAAGATTTCGATAAAATTGATAGAGAACCTAATTTAACTTTCTAATCTAGAGGCACAGGAGAAAAAGTTGTAAGCTTCTCTGACTTATCTAATGCGTGAATTATAATTTTGTATCTAGAAGAAAGCATTCTTAACTCTCCCAAACTCATAGCCTGCTTGGCAAAGTTTCCAACAACTTTAGGTAGATTTGTGTAATTCCCTTGTAAGAAAACGTATTCAATTGGAACTGTTTCTTGTCTCTCACCAAATCGGCTTGTAGATACATGCACTTCCATTGGCTCAATAACAATAGATTCGTTTCTAATTTCTAAAGTAAAATCATCTTGAATGTGATGTCCTATATCTACTTTCCAGCTGTGATTTCCTCTCGCAAGAAAAATTGAATCGGAAACAATAAGAAAGTCTTTTATCTTTTTCTCAGTAAGGATGTAGTCGCTTAAAACATCAATTGTAAAATGCTTTCTATTTATTGTTCTCTCAAGTTGAACCTCTCGATTTTTTACTACAGAATTTGATCTTCTATCAAGCGTCATTAGTTTTTCAGAATCATTTTCAAAAAGCTCATCGAGTAAGAAAGGTTGGTATTCTCCGTTTGTCATTAGAACTAAATCTAAATGTTGAGATAGAAATTCTAAATATTCTTTTTTTATAAACAATGGAATCCCTACTTGACCATGATTAAATTTGTATGCAGATGAGTTAACAATGTTAGGGTTAAGCTCGTTATAGAATGTATTAGCAAAATAAGAAATTTCCGAAGCAGTTACATCGTCTATTTCCTCCAGAGTTTTAATTTTTAGTTCAGATGTACCGAAAGGTATTCGACAAATAAAGTAAGTCATTTCAAAAATTAATTAAATGTGTATAATGAAATAATAGAGGTTTCTCTACCTATTTTAATGGAAAGTTAGAAATTAAGAAATCAAATCTAATGGCTAAATCTGTCACTTTTAACTTATTAAAACCACTTCAACCTCCTAAGACCGCTTGGGATAAGATTTACGACTGGATTGTTGGTAAGGCAAGAATTGTAGTTTTAATTACTATAATTTTGATTGCAGCAGCATTTATTGCAAAGGTTATTGTAGATACAGATGCAAAAAATAAAAATAAACAAATAGATGCGCTTACACAGAGGTTAAGCTTTTATTCTGCTGAAGTAGAACCAAGATTAAGATTGTTAGCAACAAAGACAGATGTTTATCAAAAAATTTGGAACACTGCATCTTCTTATGCACCAGTTATTAAAGAAATATATTCATATGTTGATAATCCAGGTGCTGATTTAACTATTAAAGCATCTGATGGAAAAGTTTCAATATTTGGAACTGAAGACTTAACTTTACTAAGACATTTAGAAGAATCATTAAGAAATTCACAATCGTTTACTTCTGTAAACTTTGGAAACTTATCAATTGATGGGCAAGACCTTCAAGATTCTAAGGGAGAATATTCAGTTACGGCAGTTATAAAAGTATCCAAAAGACCACAAATTTAATGGCAGAAAATATTGCAACAAAAACACAGGCGAGGCAAACAAGATTAAATGACTTGTTAAATACAGCTCAGAGAAAGACTTACTTTGTTGCTGCTGTTACAGTTCTATTTGTTATTGTAATGCTGTTAGTTGGAGTACTGCCATCTTACAGTGCTTTCACATCTCAAGCTGTACAAAACGGTAACAGACAAGTGGCTATTGATGCACTTGATACTAAAAGAACAACAATTGAAAACCTTTTGAAAGAAGAAGACACAAAAAAGACATTACTAAGCGAATTCAACTTAGCATTCGCAACCAAAGACTATGACCAAATAAACGTACTTACTGTTGCTCAGAACTTAGCAATAAAGAACAATGTATCGTTACTTAATTCGACAATCACAGATATAGTTAATACAAACGAAATTATTAAAAAGTTTTTAGTTACAACTCAAGTAAAAGCACAAACAGTTAGTGAGACTTTGGAAGGAGGAAGAGAGGATTTAACAAACTATATTTCTGGTTTAGAAGAAAATGTAAACTTATTTGATGTTACAAGCGCAGTAATTTCGAGAAAGGTTGGAAAAGAGCTAGATCAAGCAGTACCAGGCAAAGAATTTAAAGTAACAATTCAATTCAATTTTTTCTATTACGTTCAAAACCCAACACCATAATATGAATAAAGGATGGAAATACTTACTATATGCTGGAATCGTTTTCCTTATTGCTGCTGTAGCTTGGGAAGCTTATGAAGTAGCATCTGGGGAGAGAGGTGAGTTTAATCTTGTTGTTTTAGGAATGCCTAGGACTACTTTGTTTACACCTAATATGGACAAGCATCTTCAAGATGGAATCGATCCTAATGCAATAACTCCAGAAATTCCTGTTAGTTTTCCTTAAAGCTTAAACCTATTACTGAGACATTCCTTTGATACTTGCAATAAACTCTTCTGCATCTGAGATTAGAACTTCTCTTGGTTTAGCACCGTTCTGTGGACCAACAACTCCTAACTCCTCAAGTTCTTCAACTAATTGTGCTGCCTTGTTAAATCCAATATTTAATTTTCTTTGTAAGAATGAGCTTGAACCTTTTTGGTATTGCACAGCAATTCTAATTGATTGTTCAAGCAAAGAGCCTTTTGCTAAAGTTCCATCTGCAACAAACCCATCAACTTCTTCTCCTGGTAGAATATGTTTCTCTGTAATTTCATTAGCATATTCAACTTCTGGTGCTTGAGATTTTATAAAGTCTACAATTCTAATTACTTCTTGCTGGTCTACAAACGAACCTTGAAGTCTTGCTGATTTTGGTTTGTCTGGGGCCTTATATAATAAATCTCCATTACCCATTAAACTCTCAGCTCCAATCCTATCTAGAATAACTCTAGAGTCAGTAGAACTAGTAACACTCATACCAACTCTTCCAGGAATGTTAGCCTTAATAATACCAGTAATAACATTTACGGAAGGTCTCTGTGTAGCAAGTATTAAATGTATTCCAACAGCTCTAGCTTTCTGCGCAAGCCTAACAATAGATGTTTCTGCTTCAACTCTGTTTGCTGTCATCATCATGTCTGCCATTTCATCAATCACAATTACAATGTATGGCATTGCGGCAAATCCTTTCTTTTCGTTATATCCAACAATATCTCTAACCTGTTCCATTCTTAAGTTTGTATATCTCTTATCCATCTCTGCTACTGCCCATTTTAATGCATTAACAACCTTATCCATATCGGTAATAACAGGTGTTAGTAAATGTGGAATATCATTGTAATCTGAAAGCTCAACTTGTTTAGGGTCAACTAGGATAAGCTTTAGTTCGTCTGGGGTCTTATTCATTAGAAGTGAAGAGATAAATGAGTTTGTTAAAACAGATTTACCAGATCCAGTAGCTCCAGCTATTAGTAAGTGAGGCATCTTTCTGATATCTCCTATGATTGCTGTTCCATCAATATCTTTTCCAATTGGAACTGGTAACATCATCTTTGTATGCTGCATTTCATTAGACTCCATAAGTTCTTTAAATCTAACCATGTCCCTATTACTTCTTGGAACTTCAATTCCTAAGTATGTTGTTTCTGGAATAGATTCTATTCTGACTGCTTTCGAGTCGACTCCCAAAGCTAAAGCCAAGTTTGCACTTAAACCAATTATTTTCTCAACTTTGGTTCCTAGTGGAATATTTAGTGCATATTGAATAATAGAAGGCCCAACATAACTTTCTTCAACTTTTGCATCAATTCCAAAACTAGATAAAGTTTGCTCAATAACTTGTGCATTCTGCTGGATTGCAGGTTCTTTACTTGAACCTTTTTTATAAGGAATTAATAATGAAAGCGGTGGCAGTTTCCAGTCGGGATACTTTAAATCTCCTTGTGTAAGGCCATCTGCACCAATCTGACCTTCTTTAACCGCAACGTTCTCCTGGCTTTTAATTCTAGCCATTGCAGTTTTTACTTTTCGTTCGTCAATTTCGTTATATCTTGCTTCTTTTTCTTCTTTATCTGCCTCCTTTTTTTGTTTTAGTAGATTATTGAAATCTCCAAATCGCGCAGCTTTTTCTGGCTCTTCTTCTTCCTCTTCGTCATCATCTATATTTACAGAGAAGAAATTCCTTATTGCTGTAAATATTTTTGCAGAATATTCAATTAATTGGCTTATTGATAGTGATAATGCAACAGGAATAAATATTAGAGTACCTAGAAATAAAATCAATCTTGTTGCAGGCTGCGTAGGAATGGTTTCCTGCATAATATTTGTAACAACAAAATATCCAACATTACCACCTAAAATTTTATCTATTTGCCCAGAATATCTATATATCTCAAACTCTCCGGTTGCAAAAGAAGTTAGTAAACCCGGTACTAAGACAACTAAAATGCCTTGAGCTACCAAACTCCATGGTTTTGTAAATGGTAATTCAGAGCCAAGATAATGTAATCCTAACGAGAATAAAAAGAATGCAGTTAGTATTGTTGATTGACCAAAAAGGTTTCTTGTTTGTGTAAATATATTTGCCTCTGTAGAAACTGTAAAGATAGAAACAGCGAAGAATAGCGAAAGTAAAAGGAGTACTAAGCCTAGTACTGTCTTAGTTTCTTTACTATCATAGGTAGGATGTTTTTTTCTTCTTGCCATTAAATTTTAAATCTTAAATGTAGATCTATTGTATCATAGGGTGTTGCTCGTTACGAGTTCGTGCTGAGAGTTTACAACAATAAATTATAGTATAATTCATCAATTACCAAACAATATTATGAAGGTTCTATCTGAAGATACAAAATTTGCGCATTTAGGAAAGCCAGGCACAGCGTTTACGAAAGGATTTGAAAGGAGATTAGATTTATTAAAAACTTTTGTAGACTTTAAGGATAAAAAGATATTAGATTTAGGTACAGGTGAAGGAGTTTGGCTAAGTGAATTTATTAAACTATCCTCACCAGAAAAAATTTATGGATCTGAATACGATCCAGAGCAAATAGAATTTGTTAGATCTACTAATCCAACTATACCTTCTGAAAATATTGTTAATTGCCCTGGTGAGAAGCTTACTTTTCCTAATGAATTTTTCGATATAGTTTTTCAGAACGAAGTCTTAGAACATGTACAAGACGATCAACAAGTTCTAAATGAATGTTTTAGAGTGTTGAATTCTGGTGGTCATCTAATATTTTTTACACCGAATCGAGGATGGCCTTTTGAACAACACGGAATGTTTATTGGAAAGAAATATTATTGGGGTAACATTCCTTTATTGTCTTGGATGCCCGAGTCTATATATAAAAAATTAGCTCCACATGTAAAGAATTACTGGGCGTGGGAATTAGATAAAATGCTTAAGAACTCTGGCTTTGAAATAGAGCTTCACACCTATATTTTCCCTGGATTTGATGGTGCTGTAAGAAAACTGGGACTATTAGGGAAATTAATACAGAAGACCTTCTTTTTATTGGAAAAGACTCCTTTTAAAGTATTCGGAATAAGTCACGTTATAGTTGCAAAGAAGCAATAGCTTTGTCTGTAAATGTGAATAGGCCATATTATGGTATAATATACTGTTAAATTTCAAAATATGAAGAAAAAGATATTACAAGTTATTACAGATGCTGGTTCTTGTCATAAAATGGCTGCAGCCTCACTAACAGTTGAATTTGAAAAGGTTTTTCCAGGTAAATACGATGTAAAAACTATCGACTTGTTCAAGGTTGCAGATATTGAACCTTTTAATAACTCAGATAGATCTTACGCATTAGTTTCCGGTAATAGAGCACTTGGTTCCATCCACAATCTGTTGTTCACAATAACAATGCAAACAAACTTAGGATTTGAATTCTTCTCCAGATATGCAAATGGAATGCTTCTAGAAGAATGTGTAAATATTTTTAAATCAGAAAAACCAGACATAGTTATTTGTAATCATCCAGTGGTTGCAATTATAGTTAAAGCAGTAAAAGAAAGATTAAAAAACTTTAAATCTGTAGAAGTTGTTGTAGATCCAATGACTGTTCCTATGGGTTGGGCAGACACATCTGCTGACTTAATGATTTGCGCGACAGGTGAAGCTGTAAATTCATTAGTAAAATATGGGGTAGATATCAGCAAAATCGTTTATCCGTTATTTCCAATTAATCCTAATTTAGCTAATCTAGCAGACAAACAAAAAGTTATTTCAGACTTAAATATAGATACTTCTAGACCAACAGTCTTACTAACCGGAGGCGGAGTAGGTACAAAAGCTTTAAGAAGAGTAATTAACTATATTGTGGATGCTGATAAGTATAATTTAATAATTTTAGCTGGAAGAATAGAGTACTTTAAAGATCAGTTACAAAGACAATATGGTGATAACAAGCATGTAAAGGTTATGGGTTATATAAACAACATTCAAGATATGTACAATATCTCCGATGTTATTATTGCAAAACCAAGTGCAGCAACATTAATGGAAACTGAACTATTTGAAAAAAAGGTTGTCTGGACTAAGAACATAGACAAGCTTGATGCTGGAAATATTCAATATGCACTTAGAAATCCTTTAAATAGATACATTGGAGATGATTGGGATAAAGTTGTAGAAACTCTAGATGAGCTTATTGCTCTAAACCCTAGAGAACCAGTGCAAGGTTTTGCAAGAAGCTTCGATGAGAGTGCAAAAATTGTAAAAGAAATTGATAAACTAATAAAAGACTAATACTTTATGAAAAAGAAAGTATTAATCCTAATAGGTGATGTTGCTAATGGCCACAGGTCAGCAGCTAATGCTCTGACAGAATCCTTCGAAAAACTTTATCCAGAAACAATAGAAATTGAAACTGTAGATGTTTTTACAGTTTCCAGAGATACTCAACCATTCTACAGTGCAGATAGTACTCATTTACTAATTTCACAGAACAGAGCTGTAGAAAGTTTCGCAAATTTTTTCTTTAAGTTCTTTAATACAAGTTTTGGCTACGATTTATTCAGATGGTTTACAGCAGAGCGTTTATCTAAAACTATTCAAAGTATTCTTAAAGAAGAGAAACCTGATGTCGTAATCTCTATCCATCCCATTGTATGTGCAGCACTAAATCAAATGAAAACAGAAGGTAAGTTTCCACAAAAATCTGTAACAGTGATTACAGATCTTGTAACTTTATTCAGAGGCTGGGGAGATACAACGGCAGATTTAGTTTTCGCTCCAACTACTGACTGTGTAAATACACTTGTTAACTTTGGTGTAGATGTAAATAAAATTAGATATCCATTTTTTCCTATAAATCCTAGAATGAAAAATTTCCAGGATAAAGAAAATGTCTTTGCTTCTCTAAATTTAGATCCTAAGAAAACAACAATACTTCTAACTGGAGGAGGTTTTGGAATTGAGTCTTTAAAAAAAGCAATAAGTAATATTGAAAGAAAAATGAGTGAAATTCAATTAATTTTAATTGCTGGAAAAAATATTAATTTCAAGACTTACTTAGAAGATAAATATAAGAATCACAAAAATATTAGAATTTTAGGTTACGTAAATAACATTCAGGACTTTATAAACTCATCAGACATTGTAATCGGGAAACCAGGACCTGCGACAATCTTGGAGTTTGAATTGTTCAATAAAAAAGCAATTTTAACTAAAAAGATTGGTCAACAAGAAATAGGGAATATCTATTATGCAGATAACAATCCAAACTTTAGATATATTGGGGAAGACTGGAGAATGCTAGAGGAAACTATTAAAGACTTAATTAATAAAAAAGTCGAAGGAACGTCTCGAAGATCTTTTGATGAGTGCGATCAAATTGTAAAGGAAATATTCAAGCTTCTATAAAAACTTCTTCTCCGTCACTAAGAATCTCTAGAACATTTTTTAAAAGAACTAAATCATCTTCTAGTTTTAAAACTTCTTGAGCAGAATGCCTACCCATTCCTAATTCTCTAGGGCCCATAATTACCGTATTTTCAACAGCTATTCTTCCTAAGCCTAAAGTGAAAAAAGAGGCGAATCTATGCACTAACAACGCTTTCCTGTTTGTTTCACTATATAAAATTGATGTTAGTGTTTCAGATCTTTTAAGCTTATCTTTTCTTTTTCTTCTATTTAAAACTTTTTCAAGCGTTGCTTTGTGCCCAACAGATATCTCAGAATGAAAACAAGCATGTTCGGCAATAAGACCACTCGGTGTCTCAAAGTAGTTTTGAATTCTTTCTAAAACTGCTTCTACAAACTCTCTCTTTACAATTTTTAATGCAACATAGTTTCTTAGATCCATTATTGATATTGTTACAATTCCTGGCTCAGCTGTAACGTTTACACTATATTCAGGATCTGGGTAGTAGTAGTCTGCTAAAAGTCTTATTTGTTGTCCCAGCTTTTCTAAAACTTTGAAACTGCTAGTTTTCAGTATCCAATCAACACCTTCAGGCTTTTTTCTATCACCTAACATATATTCTAATATCACAGTCGGGCTAATTTCATCTACATAATATTCCGGATCAGATGGCTCAAAATCGATATTTAAGTTTGTTGGGTAGATATAGCTAAGCATTCCCAAACTTGCAGGGGAAGAATACTCTTCATCGGCTGTTAATAAAATCATCGGTGGGTTTTTACCTAATGAATGAAGCAGATATAATAAAACTACAATTACTGCAATCTGACTTTTCATATCCACAACACCTCTTCCGTACAATAGTGAATCTTGAAGATTATCTTCGTTTTTAATATATGTTGTTAATGCTCCATACTCTTCAATTAAATGTGTTGTATCCATATGCGCATGCAATAAAGGAATCTTTACTGTTACGGGAGAGTTAAGGTTACTTAGTCCATAATACCTGCTTGCGATTTGTTTGACTGTATCTTCTTCTTCTGGAGGCATAATAAATATAAATGGAAGTGATCTCCTTTCAAATGGCACAGCTTCACCTCTCCATTTAATATAATTATTAGAAAGCAAAGGTTCGACTAGTTGTGAGATAAGCGAGACTAGCTGCAACACTTCGCTACTTTTATTGCCGGTAACAGTGTTATAGCTAACAAACATAGCAGACATATCTTTAATTAATCTTGCTAAATCATCATCTGAAGTCTGTACATCAATACGTGTAAGTCTTTCCACAATCTCTCTTGATGTAAGTAGTTTTACCTGTTCTAGATTATCTAAACTCATGATGAGATTTTAGCAGGAGAACCTAGTTACTGTATATAGGTAACACTTCTCGAGTTTACTTAGCAAGAATGGCATCAATCTGCTAAAATTAAGATGAATTTTCAAAAAATATGGCAAAAAAAGACTATTACGAAGTCCTAGGTGTTAATAAATCAGCATCCGAAGCTGATTTGAAAAAAGCTTATCGTAAATTA